>JAYUMN010000218.1:0-10710 GCA_043762595.1 Frankiales bacterium | reverse complement strand
ATCGCACAGTCCCGGTGGGAACCGCCGGTCGTCTCGAGGTCGACCACGACGAAGGTGGTTTCGCGTAGGGGTGTCCCCAGCTCGTCGAAGCTCGCCTGCATCATCATTCGAACGTAGGTGCGAGGTCCGACAAGGTCTGGCGGGACCGTCTACGACGCGCCGCTGTCGGTGCCGCCCCATAGGGTCGTTGCATGGCGAAGCAGCTCGGTCGAAGGGGTGGCATTGCGCTCGCCGCCGGCTTGGTCGTCGTGCTGGCCGTCGGCGTGCTGGCCGCTGCGAACGGTGCCGGCGGGCCCACGGTCCGCACCGAAACGGCGACCGTCGAGCTGCCAGGTGGCCCGACCGACACCCAGCCGGTGCGGATCGACACGACGCTCTATCTCCCGGCGAGTGCGACCCGGGAGCACCCAGCGCCGGCGGTCGTCGTCTCGCCTGGTTTCGGGCAGAGCAAGGATGGTGTCGCTGCCGACGCCCGCGACCTCGCCTCGCACGGCTACGTCGCGCTAGCCTGGAGTCTGCGCGGTTTCGGCCGCAGCACCGGCAAGATTGCCCTGGTCGCCCCCGATGCCGAGGTGGCGGATCTGCGGGCGCTGCTCGACCGGCTGGCTCGTCGGCCCGAGGTGCTCCAGGACGCACCCGGCGACCCGCGGGTGGCGCTCGTCGGCGCGTCGTACGGGGGCGGGCTGAGCCTGCTCGGGGCGGCCTATGACCGGCGGGTCGACGCAATTGTGCCGGTGATCACCTGGAACTCGCTGCAGAGCGCCTTCCTGCCCGGCGGGGTGTTCAAGGCGCAGTACGCCTCGGTGTTCTTCGCCGCCGGGCCCGCTGGGGTCTGCGCGCGCTTCGCCCAACGGGTGTGCGAGGCCTATCAGCGGCTGGCGCAGGGCATGCCGCCCACCGCGGGCGACCGGGCGGTGCTCGCCGCGTCGAGCCCGGCGGGGGTCGTCGCCCGGATCACCGCGCCGACGCTGCTCATCCAGGGTGAGGACGACACGTTGTTCCCCCTCCAGGAGTCGCTCGCCACCGCCACCGCGCTGCGGGCCCGGGGTGTGCCCGTGCACCTGGCCTGGCTCGAGGGCGGCCACGACAAGCCATTCGGCGACAAGGGCGACACCCAGATCCGCGACCTGACCCGGACCTGGTTGGACCGCTGGCTGCGACGGGATGCCTTGGTCGGCACCGGACCGATCTTCCGCTGGCACCGCTCGACGGGCGGTGACGGGTCGGCGCGGGCCCTGCCACCGCCGGTCGGCACCGGCCGGCTCGCGCTGCAGGGTGCGGCCCTGCAACCGGTGGCCAACCCGCCCGGGGGTCGGCCCGCCTCGATCAGCAGCGTTCCGGGCGCCGGCGCCCTCGGCGGCGCCGCGGCCGGTCTGGGCTTGGACGTCCCGGGGCAGACGGCGTCCTGGCAGAGCGCGCCGCTGCCGCGTGGCCGCGAGCTGCTCGGTGCCGGGCAGGTCACCGTGACGGTGCGCTCGACGACGGGGTCGGCGGTGCTGTTCGCCAAGCTCTTCGACGTCTCGCCGGGTGGCGCCGCGAGTTTGCCCGGTGGGCAGGTCGCCCCGGTCCTGGTGGCCGCACCGCGGTCTGGTGGCCGCACGGTGACGGTTACCCTGCCGGCCCTCGCGCACGTCTTCCCGGCTGGCCACCGGATTCGGATCGCCTTCTCGACCACCGACCTGGCGTACGCCGGGCCGGCGGCGCCCGCGTCGTACACGATCGGGCTCGACCCGGTGTCGGCGCTGCAGCTGCCACTGCGACCGGTGACCGGTGGTGGCGGGTACGGCTCGCTGGCGCTGGTTGTCGGTCTGATCGTGGTCGGCCTGCTCGCGATCGCGGCTCTGGTGCTCACCCGGCGCCGGCGCGCCCCCGACCTCGGCGACGACGACGTGCCGCCGATCGTGATCACCGGGTTGGCCAAGTCCTACGCCGACGGCTTCCGGGCCGTTGACGGGGTCGACCTCGTCGTCGAGAAGGGGCAGGTGCTGGGCCTGCTCGGCCCGAACGGTGCTGGCAAGACCACCGTTTTGCGGATGCTCGCAGGGTTGATCACCCCCTCGGCGGGAGAGGTGCGGCTGTTCGGCCGGCGGGTTCGCTCCGGCGCCGCCGTGTTGTCCCGGGTGGGCTTGTTCATCGAAGGCCCTGGCGTACCGCCGCACCTCACCGGGATGGAGCACCTCACCCTTTACTGGACTTCGACGGCGCCGTCGATGGCCGGCTCCTATGTCGAGGAGGCCCTCGCGCTGGCCGGGCTGGGCGACGCCGTCGACCGGCCGACGCGGACCTACAGCCAGGGGATGCGACAGCGGCTGGCGATCGCTCAGGCGATGCTTGGCCGCCCCGACCTGCTGGTCTTGGACGAACCGACCAATGGCCTCGACCCGCCGCAGATCAAAGAGGTCCGCGAGGTGCTGCAGCGGATCGCCGCGACCGGTCGGACCGTGCTCGTCTCCTCACACCTGCTGGCCGAGGTGGAGCAGACCTGCTCGCACGTCGCGGTGATGAGCCGCGGCAAGGTGGTGGCCGCCGGGACCGTCGAACAGATGCTCAGTGGCGACGGCGCAATCAGGGTCGACGTCGCCGACCCAGCCGGCGCACTGCCGGTCGTGCAGGCCCTGGCCGGGGTGCGCTCGGTCGAGGCCGTGGACGGGGGGTTGATGGTCGACCTCGACGGCATCAGCCGGGCCGGGCTGGTCGCCGAGCTGGTGGGGGCCGGCGTCGCCGTCGAGGGGCTCGCCTCGCGCCGCCGGCTTGAGGACGTCTTCCTCGAGCTGTTGGGGCAGCCGTGATCGGGGTCGAGGTCCGCCGCCAGGCCAAGCGCCGCCGGACCCTGTACGCGTTCCTGGCCCTGCTGGCCATTCCGGCGGTCGTGCTCATCGCGCTCGTCGTCAACGGCAGCCCCGCGCCGGACGGCCGGCAGCCACAGCTGGTGGACGTCGCGAGCTCCAGCGGGTTGAACTTCGCGCTGTTCATGCTGCTCGCCACCTCGCAGTTCCTGCTCGTCGTGGTCGTCGCGCTGTTCGCTGGTGACGCGGTGGCCAGCGAGGCGCAGTGGGGCTCGCTGCGTTACCTGCTGACCCGACCGATCCCGAGGGCCCGCCTGTTGCGCACGAAACTCGTCGTCGCCGGTGCCTATGCCGCGGCGGCGGTCGTCTTCGTGCCAGTGGTTTCCCTCGTGATGGGTGCCGTTGCCTTCGGCTGGTCGGCCGTCCAGACACCGCTGGCCGGCGCGCTCGGGGTCAACACGGGACTGTCCAGGCTCGCCCTCGGCACGGCGTACGTCGTGGCGACGCAGGCCGTGGTGGTGGCGCTGGCCTTTTGGTTCTCCACGCTCACCGATGCGCCGCTGTCCGCCGTCGGCGGGGCGGTGGTGCTCGTCGTCGTCTCGGAGATCCTGGATCAGGTCACCGCCCTGGGGTCGCTTCGCAGCGGCCTACCGACGCATTATTGGCTGGCCTGGCTGGACCTACTCGTCGACCCCGTCAACACCGGGCAGATGACCAAGGGACTGCTCCAGATGCTGCCGTGGGTGGTCGCGCCGCTCCTGCTGGCCGTTCGGCATTTCAGCCGCAAGGACATCCTGAGCTGACTCGCTCAGTGCAACCGGGTGAGCATCTGCCGGGCGAGGGGGGCCTGCAGCACGTTGAAGTGCGGATTCAGCGCGAGCGCATCCGTCAGGTCGGTGTTGGCGGCGGCCCGGTTGCCCATCGCCGCCTCGATCATGCCGCGGTGGTAGAGGAACAGGGCGTTGTGCCACCCGGTCGAGGCCGCCTTGCCGGCCCAGCCGACCGCCTCGGGATAACGCCTGTTGACGTAGTTGGCCCAGGCGCAGGCGTCGGCCATCTCGAGGAACGGCCGGACCTTCCAGCCGGCCGCGCAGAACGTCAGGGCCTGCTTGGCATCGCCGTGGTCGGCCTCGAACAGGGTGGGCTCGACATCGAGGGCGACGCCCGCGTTCTGGAACAGCCGCTCCTCGGTCCGGAACAGGGCGTACTGCCGGGCAGCGTCCGGATCGCGGAGGGACTGCTCGAGCTCGGCCAGCTCGAGGACGAACTGCGGCTGGGGGATTGCGTTGACGACCGTGCGGTAATCGGTGAGGGCCTGCTGGCTTTGGCCGAGCGCCACCTCGGCCTTGGCCCGGCCGGCAAGCAGCGTGAAATCCCTGGGCGCTGCGTCGAGCCCGGCCTGAAAGTGCCGCAGCGCCGCAGCGGCGTTGCCCCCGTAGTTGAAGGCCAATTCACCGAGAGCGTTCTCCACGAAGGAGGTCCCTGCGCCGTTGGCGGCATCCTCCAGCGCCCGTTCGAGGGCGGCCTGCGAGCCACGTATGTCCCCGCGCAGTTCCAGGACGTACGACGCGCGGGTGAACGCCGGGACGCCGGGCAGCAGCCGGTTCATCGTGTCGATTGCCACGGCGGCCTTGTCGTACTCGCCGAGCTGGGTGTAGGCGTCGCCGAGGGCGCCGAACAGGGTGCTGTTGAAGCGGTTGATCGCGATGCCCTTCAAGGCGGCGTCCCGGGCGCCGGTGAAGTTGTGCAGGCCGTTCTGCAGTGCGGCCTGTGCGCCGTAGCCGGCGAAGTTCTTGGTCGCGTCGAGTTTGAGCGAGCGGTCGACCGCGCCGACGGCCTTGGCGTAGTAGCTGGGATCGACGGTGATCTTGGCCTGCTGGACGTAGGCCAGGCCGAGGTCGGCCCAGCGCTGGTAGTCGTCCGGCCGTGCTGTGAGATGCGCCTGCGTGGCGGCGATCGACCGGGCGAGCGGGTCCAGCCCGGCAGCGGGAACGGTCGAGGGGGACTGTGCCGGTTCGACGCGGCGAGCCGGTGACCCGGTCAGCGCGAAGGTGGTGAGCAGGCCGACTGCGAGCGTGACGACGACAGCACCCGACACCAGCACCGAGCCGGCCCGCTTCACACCGTGCCGCCGATCGCCCGCAGGGTGAGCCCGACGCCGACCGCGAGCACGAGGAGCGCGGTGAGCACCGGCAGGAAGGTCAGCAACCGCTCGGCCCGGGCCAGCCGCGGGCTGCCGGCGAAGCGGTCCAGCCGGCCGCGCAGCCGGACCAGCAGCAGCCCGGCCAGGCTCAGCGCGCCGGCCATGCCCAGGCCGTAGCCCAGCACGAGCACGACCCCGAAGACGGTCCGGCCGAGCGCAGTCGCGGCCAGCAGGACCAGCAGCGCCGACGGGCTCGGGACAAGGCCGCCGGCGATGCCAAGGCCGACCAGGCCGCCCTTGGAAAAACCGCCGTCCAAGGGGGCGTGGCCGTGCTGGTGACCTCGGCCGAACAGCCCATGCCGGTGGCCCGGGTCGCCGTGCGGCTCGGCATCGTGCACGTGGGACGAGCCGTGGTCGTGCGCGGCGCCGTGGTCGTGCGCGGCCCCGTGGTCGTGCGCGGCCCCGTGGTCGTGCGCTGGGTGCGCCGGGGCGAGCAGGGCCACGTCCCCGGCGCTCCCCCCCGCAACCAGTCGCCCGGCTGGTGGGGCTGCGCTGTCCAGCGGCAACCCGGCGACCACCTGGTCGACCTCGGGAGTTGTGCGCAGAGCCGTTGCGATCCCGACCCGGCGGCGTTTGCGAACGGCGGCGACCAGCAGCCCGACCCCCACGCCCGCGACGATGAGCCCACTGACGACGCCGAGGTACTGCTCGGCCTGGGTCGGTGCGAACGACGCGGTTGTGCTGATGGCGAGGCCGAGCAGCAGCACGCCGGCGGTGTGGGTAACGGTGACGGTCGCGCCGACGGTCACCACGTCGCGCAGCCGCCCGCGCCGCCCGACGAGATACGCGGCCATGATCGTCTTGCCGTGCCCCGGCAGAAAGGCGTGCCCGGCGCCGAGCAATACCGACAGGAGTACGGCGAGCAGGCCGACTCCGACGGTGAGGTGCTTGCTGCCGACGACGCCGTTGAAGGTCGTGGCGAGCCGGTTCAGCTGGCGGACCAGCACCCCGGCGACCGGCAGGTCCTTGGCGATCCGGTAGGTGGACGAGCCGGTACCGGGGTCGGTGGTAATTGTGCCGCTGCGCACATCCAGCGGCGAGCTGAGCAGGTTGTTGGGATAGCGGCGCAGCTCGTCGCTGATGCTCCGGGCCGGAAAGGGCGATGCCCGGAGCGAGACGCCGGTCGCGACCGCGGAGATCTCGTGCCAGCCGATGCCGGCGCCGTCCCAGGGGCTGTCGACCTGCACGGTCGCGGTGCTCGACAGGTCGACCCGCCCGGTCAGGTCGCACTCGAGCCGGCCGACGGTCAACGAGATGACGCCCGGCCGCTCGGCGTAGCTGCTGCGTTCGACCGACATCGCCACCCGGTGGCCACCGACCACGATTGACAGCGCACCGGCCATCGCGTGGCACTGCGTCCCGGCGTACGACGTGCGTTCGTCGTTCGACAGGCGGCCGTCGCCGTTGCGGTCGATCGACGGCCTGCGCTGCAGGGTGGGCAACTCGGCGACGTCCTCGACGGCGGCGTCAGTAAGGTGGTCTGCGAACAGGTGCAGGCCATCGAAGTGGTTCACGGTCAGGTTACCGAGCGGATGCGCGCTCGCGCCGGGCGCCAGGCCAACGCCGACAGTGGCCGCCAAACCGGTCAGGGCGAGGGTTGAGAGCAGCCGCCTGACCCAGGTACTGCCTGTCCGCACGCCTGCTCCTCCCGGTCCGGCCACACGATCTCACGACCAACGGTGTTCGGTGCCCGCGGCCCGCTGGCTTGCCCAGAAGGGACCGGTCCCGAAGCAATCCGCGAAGCCACATTCATCGAACGTCGCGCGACACGGGATGTCGATCACTCTCTGACCCCCTATGTTGCCACCAGCGGGCACCCTGCCCTCGTCCCCAGCACCCTTCGTACAAGGAGACACATGGCACGATCCTCCAGGTCTACGCCGCGCCGCCGCGCCGTAGCCGTCCTCGCCGTCGGGGCCACCTTGGCCAGCGGCTCTGCGCTTCTCAGCCCGGCCACGTCATCGGCGTCCAGCCACCGGGAGGCACCTTTCGTCTCCAACGACCCGACCATCGACAACACCGACGTCTACGCCTTCCGTAGCCCCGACAAGCAGGACACGGTGTCGTTCATCGCCTCCTGGTCGCCGTTCCAGGAGCCGGCCGGCGGTCCCACCTTCTACCCATGGGCCACCGACGCGGCGTACGACATCAACATCGACAACAATGGTGACGCCAAGCCTGACCTCACCTACCGCTGGACGTTCAAAAATGTCGACACCCGCGGCACGGTCGACCATGGCGACAAGACCGACCACAAGGCGCCGGACGGCTCAACCATCAAGGGCAACGGCATCGGTGGGACGTTCCTGTACAACGACGGGCCAGTGAAGTCTTTTGCCGACCCGACGCTTCGCTTCAAGCAGACCTACAACCTCGACGTGCTGACCTACAACGCCGACGGCACGGTCAAATCGACGACGAGCCAGCTCAAGAACATTGGTGTGCCCGCCAACAACGTGGGCCGCGCGTCGGTTCCGGACTTCGTCAAGTTGCGCCAGGAGGCCGTTGCTGCCGGCCAGATCCCGGCCGCTGCCGGTGGTGGCCAGAGCTATGTCGGCCAGACCGACGACGCCTTCTTCCTGGACCTGCGGGTCTTCGACCTGTTGTACGGCACCGACCTCAAGGAGGTCGGGTTCGACACGTTGACCCGCTACAACGTCAATACGATCGCCCTCCAGCTGCCCCGCAGCGAGGTCGCTGCGGGCCAGAACGTGAGCGCGAACCCGGTCGTCGGCATCTGGTCGACCACCAGTCGCTCGTCGACCCGCACCCTGGCCAAGACCGGCGCTGCTCCGACCGAGGCCGAGAGCACCTCGCCAGCCACCTACGACTCGCAGGTGTCGCGCCTGGGCAACCCACTGGTGAACGAGGTGGTTGTTCCGGCCAACCTCAAGGACTACTTCAACCGGTCCACGCCCGACCAGGACGCCGCGCTGCTCGGCAAGGTCACCAACCCCGAGCTGCCGTACCTCGTCGAGCTCATCTACGGCATCCCGAACCCGAACAAGGTGCCGGGGCACGCGAGCCGCAGTGACCTCGTGTCGGTCTTCCTCACCGGGCTGGCGGGGCTCAACAGCCTCGACATGAACGCGGTCGTCAAGGCCACCGGCCATCATGCCTCGCCGGCCGAGTACCTCCGCTTGAACCTGGGGACCCCGGTCTCGGCCAAGCCGAACCGCCTCGGCGCGGTCGGTGGCGACCTCCAGGGCTTCCCGAACGGCCGCCGCCTGGCTGACGACGTCACCGACGAGGCGCTGCAGGTTACTGAGGGCGTGCTGTTCGGCGGCCCCAAGGCCACCCCGGCCGAGGCCAGGCAGGCCAAGACCGCGGCCACCCTGGGCGACGGCGTCAACGCCAACGACAAGCCGTTCATGTCGTCGTTCCCGTACATCGCCGACCCGTTCTCCGGCTCCGACCCCCGCGTCGGCCAGCTGCCGGTGAAGTTCCGCCAGTCGTTCACCAGCACCGGTGACGGTCGCGTCTCGGCCAACGTCACCAACGTCACGCCTGCCCAGCCCGGCTCGTTCGCTCAGCTGTTCAGGATCAACAACGACGGCACCGTGATGGGCTTGGGCCAGTTCAACCTCAACGCCGCTGGCACCGGCCTGGCGCGTCCGTTCACGACGGGCCGGTTCGGCACCAACAGCAAGGTGATCCTGTACTTCCGGATCTTCGCGAACCGCTACGGCTCGGCCGGCTTCAACGGTGGCGTCCCCACCACGCTGACCGTCCGCTAGCCAGCACCGCACACCACCCGTCCGGGGCGGTCCCTCTCGAGGGGCCGCCCCGGCGGCACGTTCACCCTCTTCCAAAGGACCTCTCGTGCGTCGTGCAGCCATTTCCCTGCTGACCGTCCTGCTGGCGGTCACTGCCTGTACTGGCGGCCGGACATCGTCGACGTCGGCGTCGAAACTCAAGCAACCGCCGGTGACCTCCTTCGCGGCCGGGCCGTGCCGGGCGATGGCGCCGGACCTGCTCGCCATCCAGCGAGATGGCCAACAGTTGGGCGGTGCTGCGACCGCGCCCCGACCCGTACTCAACCGCTTGAAGGACGAGCAGGGCCGAGTCCGGGCGCTGCAGCCCGCTCTGGTTGCCGACAAGCTGGTGGGCCCGGCCGTCGAGGACCTCGTCATCGCCGTCGGGGTCGTCCGGCTCAACTCCGACACCAACGTCTACCTGCCCAGTTACGCCGCCGACCTGCGCCGAACTGCCGCGGCCGCCATCGCGTCCTGCACCGGCGCGGCGCCCGCCCCGTCGCCGTCCAGCTGAGATGAGCCGGACGGCCGCCTCAGCCCTGGTCGCCAGCCTGCTCCTGTTGACCGCGATGGGCCTGCTCGCGGTCGGCCTGTCGGCGATGACCTTCGCGTACGCCGCGAGCGCGCGGGGACGGACGCCTTCGGTCAGCGCGTACGCCGCACCGCTCGGCCTCGCGCCCACCCTGCTGCTCGGTGCGGTCGGCATCCTGCGGCGGCTGCTGGGTGGTCCCCGGTGGGCTCGCTAGGGTCCGGTCTGTGCCTGTGCCCCTGCCCGGTCCGTCGACCCGCTGGCGTTGCCGGTCGTGTGGCAACCTGACCCGCTTCGATGTGATGAGGTCGACCCGCGCCCGAGAGTACGTTCACGTCGATCTCGCCGGTGAACAGGCGGTCGAGGAACGCGAGCTCATCCAGGACACCGTCGAACACGTGTCCTGCCGCTGGTGCGCGGCTGTGGACCACGTCGAGGTCGTCCCCCGACCCGGGGCGTGATCTGCGGCAGTTTTGTCAGACGTTGCTCCTACCGTCGGGCAGGTCGGCATCCCGGTCGACGACCAGGGCCCCGGAGGTTGCTGTGCTCATTGATTGTGACGGGTGCGCGATGCGCGACATGGCCTGCGACGACTGCGTCGTCACTGTCTTGCTCGGCGGACCACCCGGTCCGCTCGAGGTCGACGACCCCGAGTGGCGCGCGCTGACCGTCCTTGCCGAGAGCGGCTTGGTGCCCCGGCTCCGGCTGGTCCCGCTGGGGGTGCCGACCGGGTGGCAGCCACCCAACAGCGCGGTCTCGTGAAACGCGCTGGCTGAATGGGGAGGTGGGTTCCCAGCGATCAGCCAGGCCCTTCGCGCACCTAGGATCGGTTCGTGCCCGCAGTGACCCGCCGACGACTGTCGGTCCGGCTGGTCGCGATGGTTGCGACCGGGCAGCTCCTGGCCAGTGTCTGTGCTGCGGTTGCGCTGCAGCGACCGACGGTAATCACCGCAGCGGTGACCGGCGGCCAGCCCGCACCGGCGCGCGCCGACATCGTGCGGGACCGGGTCGACGCTGTCCGGGCCCTGCTGCAGCGGCGTGCGGCGGCGGTGCTGGCGCGTGACCGTGACGCCCTGCTCGACACGATCGACCCGGCTGCGACGGCGCTGCGGGCCAGGCAGGCGGGGTTCATCGACGCCCTGCGCGAGGTCCCGCTGTCGGCGTGGATCTACGACCTCGACCCGTCGCACAGCCAACCGGCCGACCGCGTCCTGGACCGGCGCTACGGCGCGTGGTGGGCACCGAATGTGTCACTGCGCTACGCGCTCGGGGGCTACGACGCGGTGCCGACCGAACGCCAACAGGGGCTGACGTTCGTTTGGCGCGACGGCCGGTGGTTTCTCGCGGCTGACGACGACTTCCCGGCGCACCGGACCGCCTACGAGCTGTGGGACGGCGGGTCGGTCGTCGTAGCGCGCGGCGCGTCGACGCTCGTGC
>JAYUMN010000217.1:0-5010 GCA_043762595.1 Frankiales bacterium | reverse complement strand
CCCCACTCCGGCGGGGGTCGTGCAAGTGGAGGTTTCACCTCCCACCCGAGCCGTCTCAGGACAGCCGGGTCCGGTCGGTGCGATCCGCCTGCGGGCAGGCCGCACCCGAGTGCCTTCCTGACGGGGGGCCGAGCCCCTGATGGGGCTGGACTGGGTCTCCCGTGAGGGAGACGGAGTGAGGTGGACCCTGCGCCGTGCGCGGGGCCCTTTTGGTTGGGCGTCCAGGTTGCGACACCACCGTCCCTTGTCTTGGAGGCAGCATCAGCGCTGAGCCCCGCATCAACGACCGGATCCGCGTCCCTGAGGTGCGGCTGGTCGGCCCCGCCGGCGAGCAAGTCGGCATCGTCGCCATCCATGAGGCCCTGCGCCTCGCTCAGGAAAACGACCTCGACCTCGTCGAGGTCGCCCCGATGGCGCGGCCGCCGGTCTGCAAGCTCATGGATTACGGCAAGTTCAAGTACGAAGCAGCGCAGAAGGCGCGGGAGAGCCGCAAGAACCAGGTCCTCACCGTCATCAAGGAAATGAAGCTGCGACCCAAGATCGACCCCCACGACTACGAGACGAAGAAGGGCCATGTCGTCCGGTTCCTCAAGGCCGGCGACAAGGTCAAGATCACGATCATGTTCCGCGGCCGGGAGCAGTCACGTCCCGAGCTCGGCTTCCGGCTGTTGCAGCGCCTCGGCGAGGACGTCCAGGAGCTCGGCTTCGTGGAGGCGGCGCCCAAGCAGGACGGTCGCAACATGATCATGGTGCTGGCGCCGCACAAGAACGCCGCAGACCTCAAGAAGGCGGCGTCCGACACCAAGGCGGCCGCTGACAACAGGGCGGCCACGAGCGTGGAGCTTCCAGCTCCGCCGCCGGCCGAGACACCGGCCGCCGCCGCCGCACCGGTAGCCCAGGCAGCAGCACCCAGCTCGACCTAGCCCCGCCCCGACGACGTACGAGAAGGACACGGTCGATCCCATGCCAAAGCAGAAGACGCACAGCGGCGCAAAGAAGCGCATCAAGGTCACCGGCAGCGGCAAGCTGCTGCGCGAGCACGCCGGTAAGCGCCACCTGCTCGAGCGCAAGTCGAGCAAGCTCACCCGTCGGTTGACCGGCACGACCGAGGTCGCTCCATCGGATGCCAAGAAGATGAAGAAGCTCCTCGGCCTCTAGGCCCGAGCCCTCTACCCGTACACCTAGAGATCAAGGAAGTCTGAAATGGCACGCGTCAAGCGGGCGGTCAACGCTCAGAAGAAGCGTCGTGAGGTGCTCGAGAAGGCCAGCGGCTACCGCGGCCAGCGCAGCCGGCTCTACCGCAAGGCCAAGGAGCAACTGCTCCACAGCGCGACCTATGAGTACCGCGACCGAAAGAAGCGCAAAGGTGACTTCCGGCAGCTGTGGATCACCCGCATCAACGCAGCCGCCCGGCTGAACGGGATGACCTACAACCGGCTCGTGCAAGGCCTCAAGCTCGCGGGGGTGGAGGTGGACCGCAAGGTGCTCGCCGACCTCGCCGTGACCGACGCGCCGGCCTTCGCCGCGCTCGTCGAGGTCGCTCGGGCCGCGCTGCCGGCCGACGTCAACGCGGCCCCCGCTGCCTGAGCCCATCACGTCGACCCGCGCGCCGCGGGTCGCCGCCGTTCGACGACTGACCCGGCGCTCGGTCCGCGTGGCCGAGCGCCGGTTCATGGTCGAGGGGGCGCAGGCGGTCCGCGAGGCGCTCACCGCCGGCGGCTTGCTGGAGCTGTTTGTCACCACGGGCCACGATGACCTGGTGGAGTACGCCCGTACGAGGGGGACGGTGGTGACCACGGTCAGCCCGGCCGTGCTCGCTGCGATGGCCGAGACGGTCACCCCGCAGGGGGTGCTGGGCGTCGCGCCGTTGCTCGACGTGCCGCTGGAGCAGGCCCTGGCCGGTTCGCCGGCGCTGGTGGCTGTCCTGGACCACGTCGCCGACCCCGGCAACGCCGGCACCGTGATCCGCACCGCCGACGCCGCCGGGGCCGATGCGGTCGTGCTTGCCGGCGACAGCGTCGACCCACACAACGGCAAGTGCGTGCGATCCTCCGCCGGCAGCTTGTGGCACCTGCCGGTCGTGTCGGGCGCGCCCCTCGACGTCGTCCTCGTGCACGCCCGCGACCGCGGTCTGCAGGTGCTCGCCACGAGTGGCGGGGGAGCCGACGACCTCGACGAGCTGGTAGACGACGGCGTGCTCGCCGCCCCGACCCTGTGGCTGTTCGGCAGCGAGGCGCACGGGCTGCCGGCGGCGGCGCTGACGGCCGCGGACCGCCAGGTGCGAGTCCCGATGTACGGGCGGGCGGAATCGCTGAACCTTGCTTCGGCCGCAGCCGTGTGTCTCTATGCGTCGGCCCGCGCCCGAAGGGTTCTACAGTGACCCGGTGGGACCCGGGGAGGCCATGGTGCGAAGCGTCGACGCCGTGGACAAAGGGGCCTACGACGAGTTGCCCGACGCGGTCATCGTCGCCGGCCCGAGCGGTGTGGTGGAGCTGCTCAACCCGGCCGGTGCGCGGCTGCTCTCGACGACCGTGGACGCCGTCATCGGTCGGGACCTGCGTGAGGTCCTCCCGCTCACCGACGAGCAGGGTCGCGACTGGTGGTCCTGCACCCACCCCTTCGACGGCCTCGCGAGCCGCACCCGCCAGCCAGAACGCCGGCTGCAGCTCGTCGGCGGCCGGCAGGTGCTCGTCACTGCCGCCTACATCAGGGACGACGCCCGGCGGTTGCAGCGCCTGGTCGTCGCGCTGCGCGATGACCGGGCCAGGGAGCGCACCGAGCGCAGTCGCGCCGATCTTGTTTCGACCGTCGCCCACGAGCTGCGCTCGCCACTGACCAGCGTCAAGGGCTTCACCGCGACGCTGCTCGCCAAGTGGGAACGCTTCACCGACGAGCAGAAAAAGCTCATGCTCACGACGGTCAACGCTGACGCCGACCGGGTCACCCGGTTGCTCACCGAGCTGCTCGATGTCAGCCGGATCGACGCGGGCCGGCTCGAGATGCGCCGCCAGGTGGTCGATCTGCCGTCAGCGGTCGGCCGGGCAGTGGCCGCCCGGGTCGCCGACGGCGAACCCGAGTCGCGGTTTGTCGTGCTCATCGCCGCCGACCTGCCGGAGACCTGGGCCGATCCGGACAAGCTCGACCAGGTCGTCGGCAACCTCGTCGAGAACGCCCTGCGCCATGGCGAGGGCACCGTCACGCTGACCGTCGCGCCCTGGGGCGAGGGCACCGAGGTGCTCGTCGAGGACGAGGGCGAAGGCATTGCCGAAGAGACCGCCGCCCGGGTCTTCACCCGCTTCTGGCGGGGTAGCAACCGGCGTGGGGGAACCGGACTCGGCCTCTACATCGTCAAGGGCCTCGTCGAAGCGCACGGTGGCAGCGTCGAGGTCGGTCGTGCGCCGACCGGCGGCGCACGGTTCCGATTCGTGCTGCCCGCCGGCACCGCCCCCTACCTGGAGTAGAGGCCCGGCGGGCGCCTTCTGAAAGACTGGCGGCTGTCCCCACTGACACCAGGAGCGCCCCACCGTGCCCGGCCCCGACTACGACCCTGTGCAGGTCTCGCTGCTCGACGCCAGTCAACTCGAGCGGGCCCAGACCGTGGGCCTCGCCGCGTTCGCCGCGGCCGCTGATCTCGACGACTTGGCCGCCGCCAGGACGGGCCAGCTCGGCGACAAATCCGACGTCGCGCTTGCCAACCGGGAGATCGGCGCGCTTCCACCGCAGGCCAAGTCCGATGCGGGCAAGCGCGTCAACGTCGTACGTAAGACCCTCACCGTCGCGTACGACGCGCGACGGGTTGCCCTCGAGCTCGAGCGGGACGAGCGGGTGCTGGTCACCGAGGTCGTCGACGTCACGGTGCTGCCGGGGTTCGTCCCGGTCGGGGCGCGGCATCCGCTGACGACGCTGCAGGAGCGGATCGCCGATGTCTTCGTCGCGATGGGTTGGGAGGTGGCCGAAGGGCCGGAGGTTGAGCACGAGTGGTTCAACTTCGATGCGCTGAACGTGCCCCCGGACCACCCGGCTCGGGAGCTGCAGGACACCTTGTGGCTTGCGCCGCAGGGCTCCGGGGTGGTGCTGCGGACGCAGACCTCGCCGGTGCAGATCCGCTCACTGCTCGCCAGGGGCCTGCCGTGTTACGTCGTGGCGCCCGGCCGGGTCTTTCGCAACGATGCGCTCGACGCCACCCACTCGCCGGTGTTCGGCCAGGTCGAGGGGCTCTGCGTGGACGAGGGCATCACGATGGCTCACCTGCGCGGCACGCTCGACGCCTACGCGGTGGCGATGTTCGGCGAGGGGCTGCACACCCGGCTCCGACCCTCCTACTTTCCCTTCACCGAGCCGAGCGCTGAGCTCGACCTACAGTGCTTCAACTGCCGCGGCGTAGGTGCGCCCTGCCGGGTCTGCGGCAGCGAAGGATGGATCGAGATCGGTGGGTGCGGCATGGTCAATCCGGCGGTGCTCGTGGCCTGCGGGGTCGACCCAGACCGCTATAGCGGCTTCGCGTTCGGCATGGGCCTGGACCGCACCCTGATGTTCCGGCACGGCATCACCGACATCCGTGACCTCTACGAGGGCGATCAGCGGTTCACCCTCCCGTTCGGGCTGGAGGCCTGAGATGCGTGTCCCGGTGTCCTGGCTGCGGACGCACGTCCCCGGCCTTACCGCCGGCGCCGACGAGCTCGCTGCGGCGCTGCTGCGCGCCGGGCTCGAGGTCGAGCAGGTCCACCGGGTCGGCCACGACGTCGAGGGCGTCGTCGTCGGGGAGGTGCTCGACGTCGAGGAGCTGACCGGATACAGCAAGCCGATCCGCTTCTGTCACGTCGATGTCGGGGAGCGGGTCCACGAGGTGGTCTGTGGCGCGACCAACTTCGGGCCGGGTGACCGGGTGCCGTTCGCGCTGCCCGGGGCGCTGCTGCCGGGCGGGTTCCGGATCGCGACCCGGCAGACCTACGGCCACACCTCCGACGGGATGATCTGCAGCGAAGCCGAGCTGGGTCTGGCTGAGGCCTC
>JAYUMN010000216.1:0-11063 GCA_043762595.1 Frankiales bacterium | reverse complement strand
GTCAAGCTCGCCGACGCGATGGGCTGCGTCGGGTTGCGTTGTGAGACCAAGGACGAGGTCGACGCGACGATCGAGAAGGCGATGGCGGTCGACGACATGCCTGTCGTCATCGACTTCGTGGTCGGTCAGGACGCGATGGTCTGGCCGATGGTGCCGGCCGGCACCAGCAACGACGAGATCCTCGCGGCCCGCGATACGCGACCCGACTGGGACAGCGGCGGGCTGGTCTGAGATGACTGTCATCACGGCCACGACCACCAGGCACACCCTGTCGGTGCTGGTTGAGGACAAACCCGGCGTCCTCGCCCGGGTCGCGGCGCTGTTCAGCCGCCGCGGCTTCAACATCATCTCGCTGGCGGTCGGACCGACCGAGCAGGCCGCGGTCAGCCGCATGACGATCGTGGTCGAGGTGGAAGGCTTGCCGCTTGAGCAGGTCACCAAGCAGCTGAACAAGCTCATCAACGTGCTCAAGATCGTCGAGTTGGACCCGGCCACGGCGGTGCAGCGCGAGCTAGTCCTGATCAAGGTCAGGGCCGACCCGGCAACCAGGTCGCACGTGCTGGAGACCGCCCAGCTGTTCCGCGCAAAGGTCGTCGATGTGGCGACCGATGCGGTCACCATCGAGGCGACCGGCACCGCCGATAAGTTGGCCGCCCTGATTCGGGTGCTCGAACCGTTCGGCATCCGTGAGCTTGTCCAGTCGGGCCTCGTCGCACTCGGTCGCGGCTCGCGATCGATGACCGGCAGCGACCGGTTGCGTAGCGCCAGCTAGCCCCCCAATCCCTCCGGAAGGACCAGCACCTCCCATGGCCGAGATCTTCTACGACGACGACGCCGACCTGTCGATCATCCAGGGCCGCACGGTGGCCGTCCTCGGCTACGGCAGCCAGGGCCACGCCCATGCGCTCTCGCTGCGCGACTCCGGGGTCGACGTCCGCGTCGGTCTGCCCGAGGGCAGCGCGAGCCGGGCCAAGGCCGAGGCCGACGGCTTGCGGGTCGTGACACCGGCGCAGGCCTGCGCCGAGGCCGACGTGATCATGATCTTGGCGCCTGACACCGTGCAGCGAACGCTCTACGAGCGTGACGTCGCCCCCAACCTCAACGACGGTGATGCGTTGCTGTTCGGTCACGGGCTCAACATCCGCTTCGGCCTGATCACCCCACCGGCCGGTGTCGACGTCGCGATGATCGCCCCCAAGGGCCCGGGCCACCTGGTCCGCCGCCAGTTCGTCGACGGCCGCGGCGTGCCCTGCCTCATCGCAGTCGAACAGGACGCCACCGGCGGCGCGCAGGCGCTCGCGTTGTCCTGGGCTAAGGGCATCGGCGGCACCCGCGCCGGTGTCATCAAGACCACCTTCACCGAGGAGACCGAGACCGATCTGTTTGGCGAGCAAGCGGTGCTCTGCGGCGGTGCCTCGGCGTTGGTGCAGACCGGTTTCGAGGTGCTCATCGAGGCCGGCTACCAGCCGGAGGTCGCCTACTTCGAGTGCCTGCACGAGCTCAAGCTGATCGTCGACCTGATGTATGAGGGCGGTGTCTCCAAGATGCGCTGGTCGATCTCCGACACGGCCGAGTTCGGCGATTACAAGACCGGTCCGCGGATCATCACCGCTGAGACTAAGACCGAGATGAAGCGGGTGCTGGCCGAAATCCAGGACGGCACGTTCACCCGTCACCTGATCGCCGACGCCGAGGCTGGCGGCCCGGAGATGGCCCAGCACCGCAAGGAGGGCGCCGAGCATCCGATCGAGGTCGTCGGCGCGAAGCTCCGGCCGATGATGGCCTGGATCGCTCCTGAGTAGGGGCCCGGCCGACGCTTCTGCGCAGATGATGTTCGGAGCACAGGTGACTCCGACAGCACGACATATGGCGGTACGTCGCGGCAGCGTTCGGTAGCCCGGGGCGCTAGGCCGGGCCGAACCAGCCGGCGACGTCGGCGAGCAGCGCCACCGAGCCGGCGCTGTTGCGCAACCGCACGCCGCCGGTCCCCAGCTGCAGCATGGCCAGGTCGGCTGCCGTTTGGCCACCGATCAGGTTCAGGTTGGACACCCTCGGGACAGCCGTGGCCGGCGCCGGGTAGCCGCGGACATCGGTCGGTGCCGCCGCTGCCACCCCGGTCAGGTTGATGACGACCGCGGAGGCACCGGCCGGCACCCCAGCGTTGACCGCTGCAGCCGGCCTGTCCCGCACCGCCAAATCAACGCCCTGTCCGGCACTGAGGCGGGCCGGCCCGCTGGTCCCGAGCCCGATCCTGGTGTCGAGCACCCGGGTCGGCTTGGTCGGCCGGAACAGCGAGCCCGAAGTGTCGACGCCGAACCAACCGTCGAGGTCGACCAGCAACGTGACCGAGCCGCTGGAGTTGCGCAGACGCACGCGGCCACCGTCGCCGAGCTTGACGACGGCCAGGTTTGGCACGTTCTGCCTCGCCCCGGCGTTGATCGTGGACACATCCGGTACCGAGTCGTCGATCGGGGTCGGGTAGACCCGGATGTCGGTGCCCCCGGTCGGGGCGACCGCCGTGACGCCGAGCACGACGGCCTGCGCGGTGCCGTCGCCCGGCACGCCTGCGGTCCCGCTGACCGTCAGGTCGACGGTCTGGCCGGGGCCGAGCTTGGCCGTGCTGCCGCCGGGGACACCGGCACCGGAGTTGGTGTCCAAGATCCGGCTGGGCGGGAGGGAATGGAAGTCGGTGTCGGCGGTTGGCGCGTAGAAACCGGCGAGATCGGCGAGCACCTCGGTGCTCCCGGCGCTGTTGCGCAGGCGCACTGAACCAGCCCTGCCGATCGGGACGGTGACCAGGTTGGCCCGGGTCTGGCCCCGTGCGACGTTGAGGTTGGATACGTTCGGCACGGGTGCCCCGACCGCCCGCGGGGTCGGGTACACCCGCAGGTCGGTGGCAGCGGTGGCGCCCCGCGAGGTCACGTTCAACACCACCGCGGTCGCGTCGGCCGGCACGCCGGACAACGCTGTCTCCACGTTGAGGTCGGTGCTGCCGGCGCCCAGCAGAGCCGGCCGACCGCCGACCTGGCCGACGCCGGTCAGCGTGTTCAGGATGCGAACCGGCGTCACCGGGGTGTATCTCGACCCGGCCAGCCCAGGTGTTTGCCAGCCCATGTCCTGGAACATGCCCAACAGGACGTCGCCCGGGTCGCGGACCGCCTCGCCCGGCTCGGCGAACGGTGTCATCAGCGAGTCGGGGTCACCATTGGGGTAGCTGACGTCGGACAGGTGGCTGTAGCTGCTGCCCGCCTGCCAGCCGGAGCCGCTGGCGGGGGGACCGCTCGGGGCGTAGAGCCGCGGCTCACGGCCCCGGTCAGCCGCCGCCCCGTGGGCACCCATCCAGTACAGGTTGTTGCCGGTGACGGCGTCGCGCATGGCCGTGCTGCCGCGCGGCCGGTCGAGCACCGCCGCGCCGTCACCGGTCCCGGTCAGCCGGTCGTAGATGAAGGGGTAGGGCTTGGCAAGGCCGGGGTCGTAGCTGCCGACGAAGACCCCGTCCGGCCGCTGCACGACGGTGACGTTGCCGATGAAGCCCAGCCCGTGCGCCAGCTCGTGCAGCACGACCGACTCGAAGTCGTACTGCGTCCGGGGGATCGCAGCCGGGTCGGCGCTGTAGGAGAACAGGGTGGGGTCGCTGCTGAACTCCGCGTCGATGTCCTCGGCCGGGCTCAGGTCGACCGCCCGGCCGGCTTGCCGGCTGGCGATCGCGCTGGCGAGCGCATACGGGAAGGCGGTGCTGGCGGCTGAGAACACGCCCCGGTCGTCGGCGGCGAAGCCGGCCGGCCCGGCGCCACCGAGCTGACCCGGCCCGAGCGCCGTGAGCGACGCGTTGACCACGATCGTCGACAGCGACGTGACGTTGAGCGACCACAGGTCGACCGCCCGCTGGAACGCGGCCTCGGCCAACGGGTTTGCCTGGAAGCCCGCGTCGTAGTTGACCTGCCAGACCGACAGGGTCGGGCCGGTAGTCAGGAACGCCCGGGGCCCGCCGGGCGCGGCGGTGCGCAACGCCGCGGTGGGCCGGCTCGGCCGGGGGGTGACCCGGGTGATGTGGATCGGTGCGACCACCTCGACGCGGTGCCAGGTGCGAGCGGGCGCCGCCGATGCGGGCGGCGCAACGAGGAACGCCAACCCGAGCGCGGCGAGGAGCGCCGTCGGCAGGGCAAGGCGACGGTGCGGCGCTAGGGGCACGCGGGCTCCAGGTGAGGGGGGAAGAGCTATCGTGCCAGCCGTCCGTCGGGCTGTCCGGCGTACCGCTGAAGCGCTGTGCGAGTTTGCCCGCCTTTCGACCGCCCCCTGGACAGGACCTCCGTGACCGCTCGCCCCGTCGTGCTCATCGCCGAGGAGCTCGCGCCCTCCGTCCTCGCGGTCCTCGGCGACGGTTTCGACGTGCGCCACGTCGACGGTGCCGATCGGGCCGCCCTGCTGCCCGCCCTCGCCGACGCTGACGCCGTCCTGGTCCGCAGCGCGACCCTCATCGACGCCGAGGCACTCGCCGCCGCGCCCCGGCTCAAGGTCGTTGCACGGGCCGGCATCGGCCTTGACAACGTCGATGTTGCGGCTTCGACCGCCCGCGGCGTCATGGTCGTCAACGCACCGCAGTCCAACATTGTCAGCGCCGCCGAGCAGGCCGTCGCCCTGCTGCTGGCCTGCGCCCGCAACATCGCCCCGGCGAGTGCGTCGCTCAAGGCCGGCCGGTGGCAGCGGTCGAAGTGGACCGGTGTCGAGGTTGCTGACAAGACCGTCGGGGTCGTCGGGCTCGGCCGCATCGGGGTGCTGTTCGCCCAGCGGATGAGCGCCTTCGGTACCCGGCTGCTGGCCTACGACCCCTATGTCCAGCCGGCGCGGGCCGCCCAGATCGGCGTGCGGCTCGTGAGCCTCGAGGAGCTTCTGCGCGAAAGCGACTTCATCTCGATACATCTGCCGCGCACGCCCGAGACGGTCGGCCTGATCGGGGCGCGCGAGCTGGCCACCTGCAAGCCCGGCGTACGCATCATCAACGCGGCCCGTGGCGGGCTCGTCGACGAACGCGCCTTGGCCGAAGCGCTCGCGAGCGGTCAGGTCGCCGGCGCCGGCATCGACGTGTTCGCCACCGAGCCGTGCACCGACTCGCCGCTGTTCGCTTTCGACTCCGTCGTCGTCACACCGCATCTGGGCGCCTCGACAGTCGAGGCGCAGGACAAGGCCGGGATCGCCGTCGCGCGTTCGGTGAAGCTCGCCCTCGAGGGTGAGTTCGTCCCGGACGCCGTCAACGTGCAGGCGGGCGGAATCGTCGTCGAGGAGCTCCGGCCGGCCCTGCCGCTGGTCGAGAAGCTGGGCCGTGTCTTCACCGGTCTGGCCGGTGGCGTCGCGACGAGCATCGAGATCGAGGTCCGTGGCGAGATCACCGCGTACGACGTGTCGGTGCTCCAGCTGGCTGCCCTCAAGGGCGTGTTCGCCGATGTCGTCGAGGAGCAGGTCACCTTCGTCAACGCGCCGGCACTGGCCACCGAGCGGGGCGTCGAGGTGTCGATGTCGACCCACCCCGACAGCCCGGACTACCGCAACCTCATCACCGTCCGCGGCGTCCTGCCGTCGGGTGGCACGGTCACCGTCAGCGGCACCCTCACCGGTCCCAAGCAGATCGAGAAACTCACCGAGATCGACGGTTTCGACCTCGAGCTGGTGCCGGCCGACCACCTGGTCTTCTTCCGCTACCACGACCGGCCGGGTGTCGTCGGCACCGTCGGTGCGCGGCTGGGCGAGCGCGGCATCAACATCGCCGGCGCGCAGGTCAGCCGGACCTCCCCCGACGGCGACGCCCTGATGGCGCTGACCGTCGACGACGCGATCCCGCACGACCTGCTGGCCGCGATCGCCGCGGCGATCGGCGCCCACAGCGCCCGCACTGTCGACCTCGGGTGAGGCCGTTCGGCGTCCCTGGGTACGCTCTGCAGGTGACTCGGTCGAGCCTGCTGCTTGGGTGCCGCGACGGGGACCTGTCCTAGGCCGCTCCCGTCGCGGGTGACGCGCTGGCCGCACATCCTCTTCCAGGAGCCCTGTCATGAAACCCCATCGCTACTCGCCTTTCCCGCCCGTCGATTTGTCCGAACGCAACTGGCCGACGCGGACCATCACGACCGCCCCGCAGTGGTGCAGCGTCGACCTGCGCGACGGCAATCAGGCGCTCATCGAGCCGATGGACGCCGAACGCAAGCTGCGGATGTTCCGGCTGCTCGTCAGCCTGGGCTACAAGGAGATCGAGGTTGGGTTCCCGGCTGCGTCCAGCACCGACTTCGATTTCATCCGGCTGCTCGTCGAGCGCGATCTCGTCCCGTCGGACGTCACCATCCAGGTCCTCACCCAGGCCCGCGAGGAGCTGATCGAGCGGACCGTGCAGTCGCTCGTCGGCTTCAGCGGCACGGCCCTGATTCATCTCTACAACAGCACCTCGACCCTGCAGCGCCGGGTGGTGTTCGGCCTCGATCGGGATGGCGTGAAGGACATCGCCGTACAGGGAGCGCGATGGTGCCAGAAGTACGCCGACGCACTGCTTGCCGGTACGACGGTCCGCTGGCAGTACAGTCCGGAATCATTCACCGGCACCGAGCTGGACTACGCCCTTGAGGTCTGCCACGCCGTGATGGACGTGTGGCGGCCGACCCCCGAGCGGCCGGTCGTGCTCAACCTGCCGGCGACGGTCGAGATGAGTACGCCCAACATCTACGCCGACCAGATCGAGTGGTTCGGTCGGGCCCTTGGTGAGCGCCGGTCCAGCGTGCTGCTCTCGCTGCACCCGCACAACGACCGCGGTACCGCGGTTGCTGCCGCCGAGCTCGGCCTGATGGCCGGCGCCGACCGGGTCGAGGGCTGCCTGTTCGGTAACGGCGAACGCACCGGCAACGTCTGCCTGGTGACCCTCGCCCTGAACCTGATCAGCCAGGGTGTCGAGTCAGGCATCGACCTGTCCGACATCGACGAGGTCCGCCGCACTGTCGAGCACTGCAACCAACTGCCCGTGCACCCACGCCATCCGTACGGCGGGGAACTCGTCTACACGGCGTTCTCCGGCTCGCACCAGGACGCCATCAAAAAGGGCCTCGAGGCGATGGACCGCGACGCGGCGGCCGACAGCGTGCCGGTCGGCGACTTCCGCTGGGAGGTGCCCTATCTGCCCATCGACCCCAAGGACGTGGGCCGCTCCTACGAGGCCGTCATCCGGGTCAACAGCCAGTCCGGCAAGGGGGGCGTGGCTTATGTCTTGAAAAACGAGCACCACCTTGACCTGCCGCGGCGTATGCAGATCGAGTTCTCCCGGGTCGTCCAGCAGATCGCCGACGGTGAGGGCGGCGAGATCTCGGGAGCGCGCATCTGGTCGCTGTTCCAGGACACCTACCTCGAGCGGACCGGCCCGCTGCGGGTATTGGGCTTCACCACCTCGAGCGGCGAGACCGACCGGATCGAGGTCACCGTCGAGTACGCCGGGCAGCCCCGCACCCTGGCCGGTGAGGGGAACGGTCCCATCGCGGCGTTCGTGCACGCGCTCGGGCAGCTGGACATCGACGCCCGGGTGCTCGACTACGCCGAGCACGCGACCGGCGCAGGTGAGGACTCCCAGGCGGCGTCCTACCTCGAGGTGGCCGTCGGCGGGACCGTGCTGTGGGGCTGCGGGGTGCATCCGAGCATCGTCACGTCGTCGCTGCGCGCGTTGGTGTCCGCCGTCAACCGCGCCGCCGCCTGATTGCGCCTATCGGGGCGGGGCGAGGGCCCGCAGCAGCTGCTCGACCAGGTCGGCGACCTCCTCGACGCCGGCCGCAGTCAGGGTCTCGAGCGCGCCGGCAGACCGGGCCAGCGCCACCCCGGCGAAGGCTGCCACGGCCAGCTCGGCACGCAGCTGCGGCCGGTCGCTGCCTTGGGCCGCAAACCGTTCGGCCAGCGGTACGACAAGCCGGCGCTGCAGCTCCTGCTCGGCCGGCAGCTGCACCGCTGCCTCGTCGTAGCGCCGGACGCAGGCCGACAGCACCGGACCGGGGCCGTTGGCCAGCCGGGAGAGGGCGCCGGCGACGCGGCCGGGGTGCAGCAGGTCGGCCGGTGGACCGTCGTCGGTCTCGTGCAGCGCCGCGACGTAGAGCCCGGCCTTGCTGCCGAAGTAGCGTGCGATCAGCGCGGGATCGACGCCGGCTCGCTCGCCGAGCTCGCGGGTCGTGGTGCGCTCGTAGCCCTGCTCGCCGAACAGCGCGGCGGCGGCCGACAGCAGGCGGGCGCGGCTCGTCACCGGTTGCTCTCGACCAGCAGGCGGTGGGCAGCTGCCGGCCGACGACCGGTGCCCGGCAGGACGGCGCTCACGATGCCGGTGACGACCCAGATCGTGATGCCCAGGACCGCTGCCGTCGTGTAGCCGTCACCGGTGGGCAGCGCCGCCCCGTGCGGGGTGGCGCTCTCGAGCACGGTGCCGGTCAGGGCGCTGCCCAAGGAGTAGCCGACGGTGCGCAGCACCTGGTTGACGCTGATTGCGCTGCCCGTCTCCGAGGCCGGGACGGCCCGGATGACCAGGCCCGGCATCGCGGCGAAGGTGCAGCCGACGCCGAGACCGGCCAGCCCCATGACGACGAGCACCTCCCACATCGCGGAACGCTCGAGCAAAAAGCACGTCATCGCGACGGCGAAGATCCCGCAGCCGAACGGCAGTACCCGGTCGATTCCGAAGCGCAGCGCGACGATCGGGCCGAGGCGGCTGCCGATGACGCTGCCCACGGAGAAGGGCAGCAGCACCAGACCGGCGACCACGACACTCGAGCCGAAGCCGTAGCCGGCACTGCGCGGGGTCTGCACGAACCGGGTCATCAGCGAGAGCAGGAGGTACATGCCGATCCCGCCGAGCAGCCCGGTGAGGTCGGCGGTGAGGACGGCTCTGCTCCGTAGCAGGTGCAACGCCACCAACGGGTGCTCGACCCGCAGCTCGTGGCCGACCCAGAGGGCGAGCAGGACCAGTGAAGCCATCATCGTGCCGGCGAGCCGGCACGAGGTCCAGCCCCACTGCTCGGCCTCGGACAGCCCGAGCAACAGGGCGGCGAGGCCGGTGGCCAGCAAGGCGGCGCCGAGGACGTCGAGCCGGTGCGCCGGCCGGCCCTTGCTGGACGGCACGACCACCGCGGCCAGGAGCAGGGCGAGCAGCGAGATCGCGGCGCCGAACCAGAAGCCGGCGTGGACGTCGAAGCGGCTGGCGATCAGCCCGGTCAGCGGATAGCCGAGCCCGACGCCGGCCACCGCGGTGACTGACAGCAACGCGACGGTCGAGCGGGCCCGCTCCGTCGGGACGTGATCGCGGGCCACCGTGATGGCCAGGGACGTCAGTCCGAGGCCGACACCCTGCAGGGCCCGGCCGGCCACCAGCCACCCGAAGCCGAGGGGTAGGGCGGCGAGCACGCTGCCGAGCAGGACGACCGCCAGTGCGGCCAGGATGACCTCGCGACGTCGCGGCCCATCGGCGAGGCGGCCGAGCACTGGGGTGGCCACGGCGCCGGCGAGCAACGTCACGGTCAGGGACCACTGGGCGGTCGCCAGCGAGACGTGGTCGGTCGCGGCCAGGGTCGGGATCAGTGGGGCACCGAGACTGCTGACGACCGCCACCACCATGCCGAGGAAGACCAGGACCGGCACGAGGGCGCGATCCTGCACGCGGGCGGTCAGGTGCACCGGCGACTCCCGTCATCAGATGATGTCATCACATGATGACACGACTGCACGCATACCACCCCGTGGGATCGCCGTCCCATCCCTTAGGCTGGGCGTTCATGAGCACCCGACTGGCGGTCATCGGCGGCGACGGCATCGGGCCGGAGGTGGTCGCCGAGGGTCTGAAGGTCTTGCGCGCCGTGCTGCCCGGCGTCGAGACGACGGACTACGACCTCGGGGCTGCGGCCTACCTGCGCACCGGCGAGGTGCTGCCGGCTGGTGTCGTCGCTGAGCTGCGGGGGCACGACGCGATCCTGCTCGGCGCCATCGGTGATCCTTCGGTGCCACCGGGGGTGCTCGAGCGGGGCTTGCTGTTGGCTCTGCGCTTTACCCTCGACCACCACGTCAACCTGCGCCCCGTCCGGCTGTTCCCGGGTGTCACCGGCCCGCTCGGGGACACCCCGATCGACATGGTCGTGGTCCGCGAGGGCACTGAGGGTCCCTACGTCGGCAACGGCGGCAGCATGCGCACCGGCACGCCGCACGAGGTGGCGACCGAGGTGAGCCTCAATACGGCGTACGGCGTGGAGCGGGTCGTTCGGGACGCGTTCGGCCGGGCGCGGGTGCGGCGGAGGCACCTCACCCTGGTACACAAGACGAACGTCCTGGTGCACGCCGGCGGCCTCTGGAAACGCGTGTTCGACCAGATCGCCGAGGAGTTTCCCGACATCGAGACCGCCTATCAGCACGTTGATGCAGCCTCGATGTTCTTCGTGACCGACCCGGGCCGGTTCGATGTGGTCGTCACCGACAACCTGTTCGGCGACATCCTGACCGACATCGGTGCGGCGATCGGCGGCGGCATCGGGTTGGCCGCGAGTGGCAACCTGGACGTGTCGCGGACCAACCCCAGCATGTTCGAACCGGTGCACGGCAGTGCCCCCGACATCGCCGGTCAGGGCAAGGCCGACCCGACCGCGACCGTGTTGTCGGTGGCCCTGCTGCTCGATCATCTCGGCCACAGCGACGAGGCGGCGCGGGTCGAGGCGGCCGTCGCGGCTGACCTGATCGGCCGCGGCCCGGCGCCCCGGTCCACCGCGCAGATCGGTGACGCGCTGGCCGGACTCGTCTCGGCGTAGCCGCGGGGCTACGGTGCTGAAAGGTCGGGATCGTCAGATCGGGAGGGAGCACGCCGTGCAGTTCGAGGTCATTCACAGCGGTTCGCCCGTCGACGCCGGGACCCGCGCCGATGTGCTCGCCGCGCCGGCGTTCGGCCGCGTCTTCACCGATCACATGATCACCGCAGATTGGACCGCGGAGCTCGGCTGGCACGACGCCCTGCTCTCGCCCTACGCCCCGGTCCTGGTCGACCCCGCGTCGGTAGTCCTGCACTACGGTCAGACGGTCTT
>JAYUMN010000215.1:0-1530 GCA_043762595.1 Frankiales bacterium | reverse complement strand
CAGTGGCCGCTTGCCTTTCTGCAGCAGGTAGCGGGTCGTGTCATCGACGGCGGAGATGTGGTCGGCGTCGAAGGCGTGCCGCAACCCGAACGTGTACGCCAGCGTGCCGGCGCCGGCGTAGACCAGCTTGTGGTCCGAGCCGGTGATGTTGTGGATGCGGGAGATGCCGTTGTAGTGCACGAACAACCCCCAGCCGATGATGTGCAGCGCCGCAATGAACCCAAACATCAGGACCAGACGAGGGATTTCATCGCGGGTGAACCGGATGCGCTGCTTCTGTTCGTCCGCGCTCATCTCCACCAGGGACAGCTCTTGCGCGGTGTTCGTGTCGACGCTCACGGCATCCTCAACGGGTTCAGGGCTTATCGCCAGGTAGTCGCAGGTAGCAAGTTGCTGCAGCTTGGCACGGCCGCCGGGATGGCGCCAGCCAGCGCTGCGACTCTTTCGCAGTTGCGGTTTTTTCGCCGTCCGGGCACGCTAGCAACCCAGTTCGACGGATGCTGGGAGATGGTGTGGCGGGGTCCGGCGGCGCGGTAGGGGCGGTCACCGTCAGCCACGATGAAGTCCCACAGGGGGCGCCATCGGGTGAGCTGCTGGAGTTGATCGCGGAAGCGACGTCGGCCGACGGGCACGCGCCGTTCGGTGAGCACGTCCTGCTCACCCTGCAGGGCCAGCGTCAGGTCAGGCACGCCAGACTCGCCAGCCACATCCAGGGTCGCCTCGCTGGGTACCTGGTGCTGTGCGAGTCGCTCGACGGCACCTGGTACGCCGACTTCGTCACCCGTCCCGCCGATCGCTCCACTGGCGTCGGCACGGCACTGATACGGGAGGCGGCAGACCATGTCGCAAGCCACGGCGGCGGCGAGCTGCGCACCTGGGCGTTCTCCACAGGCGCCCCGGACGCGCTCGCAAGTCGGCTCGGTATGCGGCAGTGCCGGGCTGTCAGCTACCAGACCAAGACGCTCACGGCGCTTCCTGACATCACCCCGCCAGCGGGCACGGTGCTGCGTCATCTACAGATGGAGGAACTCACGCAGTGGTTGGAGCTCAGTAACTGGGCATTCGCCGGTCACCCCGAGAACGGGAACTGGACGCACGACGACCTGTCATGGCGGATCGCCGCCCCCTGGAGCCAGCTAGACCGCTTCGTCGTGCTTGCCGAGCAGCGCAACAATGCGCTGCTCGGAGGCGTGTGGACGAAGGTGGAACCAGGCTCCTGCGAGGGCGAGCTCTACGTCGTCGCCGTCCGCCCCGACCGAGCGGGCCAGGGGATCGGGCGGGTCATCGTCGCCCAGTCACTGCGGGAACTGGCGCACGCCGCAGTGACCACAGCCTCGCTCTACGTGGACACCACCAACACCACCGCGCTAGCGCTCTACCAATCGGCCGGGTTCACAAGCCAACACATCGACCGCTGCTTCGAGCTGAACATCGCCCGCTAACGACCGCTGACAGTGCCGGATAGCCGCGGTAGCGCTCGTCCATCTGCTTCTAGTGTCCTGCGTCAGTAGTTCGTTGAAGAAGTCGCCC
>JAYUMN010000214.1:0-3750 GCA_043762595.1 Frankiales bacterium | reverse complement strand
GGCCAGCTGTGTGTGGGCTCTTGGTGCATGCTTTGGTGGTGCCGAAGCTCTTCGGTCACGCCCCCACGGTGCCTGGTTCCAGATGGCGCTGACTGTCTTACAAGGGCCGCTGCTGTGGATAGTGCTGTGGTGCGGCCGAGAGTGATCATGATCAACCGCCCGGTGCGTAACCGAGAGCTGGGCTTGTTGCTCCTTGCGTTGTCTGTCAGTGCTCTGGCCAGCTTTGCGCTCAGCGCCAGTGCGACGCTGCCTGGTCCTCGCGGTTCCCATCCGCTGGTGCCGTGGTGTGAGCTGGTGGTGGTCACGCTGCTCGCGCACGTTGTCGTCCGTTGGCAGGCACCGTTAGCCGACCCTTTGATCTTGCCGATCGTGACGTGTTTGAGCGGGTTGGGCTTGGTGATGGTCGAGCGTCTTGACCAGCAAGCACTGGTGGCGGCCTACGGGGCGGCGGCTCATCACCTTCCCCGCAGCGACGCGCGGCTACAGATCGTCTGGATCGGCCTGGGGGTGCTGCTTCTGTCTGCCTTGCTGGTGAGCTGTCGTGACCACATGGCCCTCGCCCGCTATCCCTACTTGACTGCCGTCGCTGGACTTGTTCTTCTGCTGCTACCGGCCGCCCCGCTCATTGGCACAACCATCAACGGCGCCCGGCTCTGGTTGCGGCTTGGACCGTTCACCGTGCAACCGGCGGAGTTCGCGAAGATCGTGTTGGTGATCTTCTTCGCTGCCTACCTGGCGGGCCACCACGAGGTCTTGACCTTGGCCGGGCGCAAGGTGATGGGGCTCAATCTGCCCCGCGCTCGCGACGTGGGGCCGCTGCTGTTCGCGTGGGCGGGCAGTCTTGCCGTCCTGACCGTCGAGCACGATCTTGGACTCAGTGCGTTGTTCTTTGGGGTGTTCGTCGTGCTCCTCTACATCAGCACCGAGCGCTGGGAATGGGTGCTGGGCGCGACCCTGCTGGCCGTCCTTGGGCTGGCGCTGTCGTACCTGTTCGTGCACAACGTGCACAATCGGATCGATGTCTGGCGGCACCCGACACGTGACCCTCAGGGTGCGAACTACCAACCGCTTCAGGCAAAGTACGGGTTGGGCACGGGCGGCGTCTTCGGCACCGGCATAGGGCAAGGCAGCCCCGGCCTTGTTCCATTCGCCAAGACCGACTTCATGGTCAGTAGCCTCGGGGAAGAACTCGGGCTTGTCGGGCTGATGGCCGTCGTCATATGTTTTGCGTTGCTTGTCGAGCGGGGTTTCCGCGCAGCCCTGGCCTGCAGGGATGACTTCGGCAAGCTCCTGGTGGGTGGCTTGTCTTTCGTCCTTGGCCTACAGGTGTTCTTTATCGTTGGGGGCGTCAGCGGTTTGATTCCACTGACCGGCGTGACGCTGCCATGGATGAGCTACGGCGGCTCGAGTGTCCTCAGCAACTGGGTGCTGATCGCCCTCGTACTTCGCGTGAGCGACACAGCGGCGAGAGCCGCTACGTGAGGCATCGGCGCCCAGCAAACCGGCCAGGCCCTCGTTCAGGCGGCCACCACCATCGTTCGGGTACGTCGAACCAGCCCGCGCTGACTTCAGTCCAGACGGTCGCGGCCCTTTCGACCAAGTCGCTGCACGGTCGCGGCCCTTTCGACCAAGTCGCTGCCCGGTCGCGAACCCAGACCGCGGTACGACGAGTTGGCATCGGGCGCAGGGCTCTGCCGCACTCACTCCGGCGGTGGGAGGTGTAAGTGGTGACGGAGCGCTGCGTGGTCGTCTTGTCCGGCAGCCCCGTGCCGCCTCGACCGACACCGCCTACGCGCGCACGGCCGGCGCCCACCCCCCCGGCAGGCACCACCGTGACCGCCTGAACCGCCCTGCCCGGCCAACCCACTTCGATCTTGACCGCGACTGGCTGGCCGCACCCGTCGCCGCGTTACGCGACTTGCTGGCTGGAGCGAACGCGGCCGTCCTGTGCACGCCGGAGGACGCCGGCCTCCTTTCGGGAGCTTCCAAAATGCTTTGGACTGGACCGGGCAGCACCGTGCCGAGCGACGAACCTGTCTTCTGGATCAATGTCGCTGCCGACGCCCGTCGCGGTGAAGGAGGCCTCGCCGAACTTGCCACCGAGCTTGGCCCCGTCCAGGCACCCGCGCCCTCAGCCTGCACCGATGTGCCCACCCCATCGACCACAACGCCGTGGACGCTAACGAGCTGATCGCCGATGCCACCACCGACGCCACGCCGCTGTCTAGGCGGCCATCGACGCCACCGACACCCCGTCTCAGTAGTCGATCGGCAAGTGGTGTGGCGCTTCTCCACACTGATCAGTTCGCTGCAGCGTCTCGAGTTTCTGGGCCGGCTGCCCGTTAGCGACGTCATCCGGGCGCCATCGCTCAGTTCCCGGAGTGGGCCTGGCAGGTCGCGCCTAACGCCCAAGGAACTCCTGTGTAAGCAGCCAACGTCGTCGAGGTGACGAAGATGCTCGCTCTGAGGAAGTCAGGATCGAACCTCGCCCTGACCAAGGTTGCGCCGCTCAGCGGCAAGACCGAGCTGCACCGCGCCGAACGCAGGAAGAGTAGACACCGCTTGCTGCACACCGCAGCCCGGATCACCCGTGGCCAAGGCCGCGTGTTCCTGCGCCTAGCCGACCACTGGCTCTGAGTGCTGGCTCTCGCCAAGGCCCACCGACTGCGGCAGATCCCGCTCTCGGCTTGACAACCAGCACCACCGCGGGCCCTCACCAGCCGACCACGATCACAGAAATACCGGACTTCAGGCTGGCGCCCCATGTTGCCCTGACAGCGCCACGTCGATCAAGATGACCCGGTGCGGTTGCAGCCCACTTCGGGAGGGCCAGGGGTGTTGCTGATGACGTTGATGTCCATATGAATTCAGCCGGTGCGGCCCCACTGGGGGTGCACATCTTGGTCCGCAGACGGTTCTGGAGAGACGCAAGGCATGATTGAGTCTCACCCCTTTAACCTTGAGGTAGCCGATGGACATAGCTTCTGCCCCGGAGCTGCTGCCGTTGCGCCGGCGCCGCACGAGGGTTTGCTGTTGATGGGACGTTTCCGCCGTCGCTGGCTCATTCGGGGTGGGCTCGTGATCGTGTCGGCCTTGGTTGTCGTCACCATCCTAGTTGAGCGGGGAGGCAGCTCGGCGCAGCCGGCCGGCCAGCTGCTCCCTACGCCGGCGACGGTTGCGCATGGCCAGGACGTCGCGCTGACGTTGTGTCGTCGAGGGGTGGATGGGTTCGCAGATGTCGAGTTCACCATGACCAACCCGACGGCGACCGCAACGGATTTTGGGGTCACAGTCATCATCACCTCACCGACTTCTGGGAGCTCCTACGACACGGTGCTGGCGAAGTACTCGCTGGCTCCGAACCAACGCTTGAGCGTCGAGGCGTCGGGGCAGGTGGCCGTGCCTGCCGCGCTGGCCTGCCAAATCTCTTTGGTGGATCTTGAGCGCGGTGCTTGACCGGGCCGGTGGCGTGGACGCCGGTTGGGACAGCGAACCTAGCTCGATCGGGCTGGTGTCGGTGGGTGGGCAGGGCAGCGCCTCGGCCGGGCCGCCCCGGCCGCCCCGGCCTGGCGGGCCATAGAAGAGCACGACAACAAGGGGGCCGCGGGCCGCAGGGTGTCGGTAGGCGCACGACCGGGCTTGGTCATTCGGTGGCTTGGGGGCGAGGGCCAGACTGCGTGCTCCGCCGGTTGAGCGCCACGGACAGCCTGCAGGAGCGGGCGCATCGTCTCTCCCGCCGGGTGATGGCGG
>JAYUMN010000213.1:0-6143 GCA_043762595.1 Frankiales bacterium | reverse complement strand
ATCGCCGAGCCCGACAGGGAGGGCGGCGCGCTGCGGTACCGCGGCGTCGACATCGAGGACCTGGTCGGCAACGTGTCCTTCGGCAACGTGTGGGGCCTGCTGGTGGACGGCAAGTTCAACCCGGGCCTGCCACCGGCTGAGCCGTTCCCGCTGCCGGTGCACTCCGGCGACATCCGCGTCGACGTGCAGTCGGCCGTGGCGATGCTCGCCCCGGCGTGGGGCCTGCGCCAGATGCTCGACATCGACGAGCCGCAGATCCGCGACGACCTGGCCCGGCTGTCGGTCATGACACTGGCCTTCGTCGCCCAGTCGGCGCGCGGGCTCGGCAAACCGATGATCCCGCAGAGCGAGGTCGACAAGGCGCACACCATCGTCGAGCGCTTCATGATCCGCTGGCAGGGTGAGCCTGACCCGGCCCACGTCAAGGCCGTCGACGCCTATTTCGTCTCCGCCGCTGAGCACGGGATGAACGCCTCGACGTTCACAGCGCGGGTGATCGCCTCGACCGGGGCCGATGCCGCGGCGAGCATCTCCGGCGCGATCGGCGCGCTGTCCGGCCCGCTGCATGGTGGCGCGCCGTCCCGGGTGCTCACCATGCTCGACGAGGTCGACAAGAGCGGCGACCCGGTGAAGTACGTCAAGGCCCTGCTCGACCGGGGCGACCGCCTGATGGGCTTCGGTCACCGGGTCTACCGCGCCGAGGACCCGCGTGCCCGCGTCCTGCGCCGGACCGCCAAGGAGCTCGGCTCGAACCGCTACGAGGTCGCCGACGCCCTCGAGCAGGCGGCCGTCGCCGAGCTCGCCGAGCGCTACCCCGACCGTCCGCTGCGCACCAACGTCGAGTTCTGGTCGGCCGTCGTCCTGGACTACGCCCAGGTGCCGCCGCACATGTTCACCTCGATGTTCACCTGCGCCCGCACCGCCGGCTGGTCCGCGCACATCCTGGAGCAGAAGCGGCTCAACAAGCTGATCCGCCCGTCCGCGAAGTACGTCGGGCCGGGGCCTCGTCCCGTCTCCGCCGTTCCCTCGGACGTGCTGCCCGCGGGGAACCAGGTCTGATGGCCGCGATCGAGATCCCGGCCGCCCTCCTGCCCGAGGACGGCCGGTTCGGTGCGGGCCCGGCCAAGATCCGCGAAGCCCAGCTCGACGCCCTTATCGCCACCGGCCGCACCTACCTTGGTACGTCGCACCGGCAGGCGCCCGTCCGCGACGTGGTCGCCCGGGTGCGCACGGGGCTGCGCGAGTTGTTCGTTTTGCCTGACTGCTATGAGGTCGTGCTCGGCAACGGCGGGGCGACCGAGTTCTGGGACATCGCCACCTTCGGCCTGATCAGCGAACGGTCGCAGCACTGCACGTTCGGCGAGTTTTCCAGCAAGTTCGCGCAGGCGGCATCCGCGGCCCCGTTCCTGGGCGCACCGTCACTCGTGACGAGCTCCACCGGGACCCACCCGGTGCCGGTCGCCGAGCCGGGCATCGACCTGTATGCCCTGACCCACAACGAGACCTCGACCGGCGTGATGATGCCGATCAGCCGGGTCGAAGGGGCCGATGACGGCGCGCTGGTCGCGGTGGATGCCACCTCCGGCGCCGGTGGGCTGCCGGTTGACGCGGCGCAGTTCGACGTCTACTACTTCTCGCCGCAGAAGTGCTTCGCCTCCGACGGCGGGCTGTGGTTCGCGCTGATGTCCCCCGCCGCGCTGGAGCGGGTCGCCGCGATCAAGGCGAGCGGCCGGTGGGTGCCTGCGTCGTACGACCTGACGATCGCCATCGACAACAGCCGACTGGACCAGACCTACAACACGCCGGCGCTGTCGACGATCCACCTGATGATGAGCCAGATCGAGTGGCTGAACGGCCAGGGCGGGCTTGACTGGGCGGTGGACCGCACGGCCGACTCCTCCAGCCGGCTCTACAGCTGGGCCGAGAAGACCGTCTATACCTCGTGTTTCGTCACCGAACCGGCCCAGCGCTCGCAGGTCATCGGCACGATCGACTTCGACGCCGCGGTCGACGCCGCCGAGCTCGCGAAGGTGTTGCGAGCGAACGGCTTGGTCGACACCGAGCCCTACCGCAAGCTCGGCCGCAACCAGCTCAGGATCGCGATGTTCCCGGCGGTCGAGCCCGACGACATCGACGCGCTCACCCGGTGCATCGAGCACGTGGTGGAGCGCCTGTCCTGACGCAGGAGCCGATGCGCCAGGCGTGGGTGCCGCGGGTGTTCAACGTGGTGATGGCGGCGTTCCTGCTGGCGTTCCTCGTGCCGATCCTGCTCCACATCGGCGACGTGGGAGTCCTCTACCAAGTGTTCCTGGCACTGGTGGGAGGGCTGTTGCTGCTGCCACTGGTCGTCGCCTGCCTGTGTTCGGCGGCCCGGCCGGGGTCGCTGGGTCGGCTCGCCCGTCGGCTGCGCGCCCGGTAGCCGCCGGTGGCCTGGGCTCCTTTTCCGACCGGCAACAGGTGGGACTGGCCGTGGCAACTCAGGGTGCGAGGGGGACCGTCGTGATCGTTTCGGCGGTCATCGCCGCGCGGTACCGCGAGCGGGTTACCGCCGCGACCAGCCCGAAGACGGCCGAGATCACCACCGCGCCGGTGAACATCGCCGTCCATCGGTGGTCGCCGGCCAGCGGCGCGAGCACTGCGGTCCCCGCGCCGCTGCCGAGGAACAGCGCGCCGGCGAACAGCGACACCATCGCCGCACGGGCGCCCGGTACGACCTCAGTCGCCCACGCCTGCATCGTCGAGTGCATCGACGCCCAGCCGGCCCCGATCAGGGTTGCGCCGATCCCCACCGCGACCGGCGTCTGGCTGGTGGCGATGACCGAGTAGGCAACCACCAGGCAGGTGGCGCCGACCGCGATGAGCAGCTCCGGCCGGACGCGGGACACCTGCCGCTTGACGACCCGGGAGGCCAGCAGCAACCCGATGCCGTAGAGCGCAACGACGAGCCCGGCCGCGGTGGGGGACTGCCCGCCGCTCTCGAGCAGCGGTGGTAGGTAGGTCAAAAAGCCCAGCAGCGCGGCGCCCTCGATGAGCGACAGCAGCAGCACGAGCCGACCCCAGCGATGCCGCAGCACCGTGAGTACGCCTGCCGGCCGGCCGGCCGGCCGGGCCGGCTCGGGAAGCCGGCGCAGCAGGACCACCAGGACAGCAGCGCCAGCAGCGGGCACGGCGAACGCCGCCCGCCACGACACGGTGACGGCCAGCACCCCTGCCAGGGCGGTGGCGACCGTGATGCCGCCAGCGGTCGCGGCGTTCAGGTCGGTCAAGGTGTGCTGCCGGCGCACAAAAGGGACGGCGTCCCCGACGTACACCAGACAGGTCGGCACGACAGCGCCCATCGCGGCGCCGGCGACGGCCCTGGTGAGGACCAGCAACGGCAGGTTCGGCGCGAGCACCGCAAGACCGCTGGCAACGGCCGACACGGCGAGTGCGAGGCGCATCGTGCGCACCCGTCCGAGCCGGTCGCTGCACAGGCCCCAGAGTGGCTGGCCGATCCCGTAGAGCAGGTAGTAAAGCGACGCGACCGACGCGGCAGCGCTGAGGCTGACCGACAGGCCGGCAGCAAGGGACAACAGGACCGGACCGGTCACGAACCGGTCGAGGCTGCTCGTCGCGGAGGCGGCCATCAGCAGCTGGATCTGCCCGCGGCGTACCGCCGGTGGACCGACGGGGGTCGGGGTCAGCACATTGACGCAACGTCGGGCGGCCACCTGCCTAGTCCCGCCGCTCGAGCTCCAGCGGCGCGTAGTAGCGCTCGGCCCCAACCCGGCGTACGTCGGTAAGCCAGTCGCCGTCGTACTGCTCGGTCGGCCCCTGGCCCGGGTCGACGAGACTCCAAGCCTGGCGCCGGTAGGTCCAGTTGTCCGGCTGCAGCCGGTGGCTCTCCCGGAACCACCGCACCGCCGCGTCGGGCGTACCGGTCCGGTGCAGATGCTGTCCCAGCGCGAACGCGGCGGCGGCCTCGGCCTGCGGCCGATCCCGCGGCTGGGAACGCTGCATAACCTCCTGCGGCGACAAGGCGTAACGGCTCGCCGCGCCGTGAGCGACCCAGTGGCGCAGCGCCGCGACGTAGGCCTCGGGGTCGATCCGCATCTTGCCCAGCTGCGGCTTGACGGTGCGCAGTCGACGGATGGCGCCCTCGCCGAGGCTGGCCTGCACGGCCGGGTCCTCGGTGTCGATGTCGGCGAAGCTCGGACGAGCCGGATAGGCGGTTTCCGGCGGGCGGACCACGACACCGCCCTCGTCGATCCAGATGCCGCTGGGCACGTTGATGACGCCGAACAGCTCGCCGAGGATGTGCGCGCTGTCGACGACGACCGGGAAGTCGACGTCGTGGGGAACGAAGGGCCGGGCGGCGTCAGCCCCGCCGAGGTCCATCGCGACGCTGAGCAGCTCGAACCCCTGCGGGGCGAGCTCGGTGCGCAAGGCCTGCCAGACCGGCAGGTCGAAGCGGCAGCCTCACCAGCTCGCCCAGGCGGCGATCAGCACCTTCTTGCCGCGCAGCGCCGAGAGCGCGAACGGCTCGCCGGTCAGCGTCGGCAGCACCAGATCGGGCGCCTGGACGGTGGTCATCGCCCGGCCACCCGCCTGCGGTCCGAGCGACCAGAGCCCGTGCTCGGCGTCCTGCACGACCGGCCTGCCCATGCGCTCGGCGAAGACGGTCAGGTCGACCTTGCCGCCGGACAGGGCGCCTGGCGGCAGCGGCGTACAAAGATCATCCCGGCAGGCGCCGACATCCTTGACCAGCCAGCCGGTCTCGCGCTGCAACACGGCGACGTCGACCTGCAAGGTGTCGGAGATCATCGGCGAAGGCTAGCGTCGGACCCGTGCAACTGCCCGAAGGCCTCCTCGCCGTGGTCAAGCGCGACTGTCCGACGTGCGTCCTCGTCGCGCCTGTCCTCGAGCAACTCGCCGGGCGGACCGCGCTGACGGTGGCGACCCAGGACGACCCGCAGTGGCCGCCGCACGTGGTCCGGCAGGACGACACCGAGCTGGAGCTGAGCTGGCAGCTGCAGGTGCTCACCGTGCCGACACTCGTACGCGTCGTCGGCGGGGTCGAGGTGGATCGGGTCGAGGGCTGGCTACGCCCCCAGTGGGAGGCCCTGACCGGCATCGCCGGCCTCGGCGAGGGGTTGCCCGAACACCGACCAGGATGTGGCTCGAGGTCGGTCGAGCCGGGCGTCGAGCAGGCGCTCGACCGACGGTACGGCGGGCGGGTGCTGACCTCCCGGCAGGTCGAGCTGGCCGAGCTGGAGGACGACGTCGAAGCCGCGTACGCCCGCGGTTGGACCGACGGCTTGCCGGTCGTCCCCCCGACCGAGACGCGGGTGCTGCGGATGCTGGCGGGCCGCGACCCAGGTGAGCTGGTCGCCGTCGTGCCACCTGATCTCGTGCCCTGTTCGGTCGAGAAGGTGGCAATCAACGCGGTGATGGCGGGCTGCCTACCGGAGCATCTGCCGGTCGTGCTGGCCGCAGTCGATGCCGCCTGCACCGACGCGTTCAACGCCCACGGGCTGCTCGCCACGACCTACTTCTCCTCCCCCGTCGTCGTCGTCAACGGGCCGATCGCCCGCGCCATCGGGATGAACAGCGGCGGCAACGCCCTCGGCCAGGGCAACCGCGCCAACGCCACGATCGGCCGGGCCCTGCAGCTGGTGATCCGCAACGTCGGTGGCGGCCGGCCGGGCGAGGTCGACCGGGCGACCCTTGGCAACCCCGGCAAGTACACCTTCTGCTTCGCCGAGGCCGAGGACGGCTCGCCCTTCGAGCCGCTGCACGTCTCGCGCGGCGCGGCGCCCGGATCGTCGGCCGTGACGTTGTTCGCCGGGGCCGGAGTCAGCCCCGTAGTCGACCAGCTGTCACGTACCTCCGAATCGCTGGCCCGCACCTTCGCTCTCGCCTTACGCGCGGTCGCCCACCCGAAACTGGCGCTCGCCTTCGACGCCATGCTGGTCGTCAGCCCCGAGCACGGCCGGGTGCTCCGCGAGGCCGGCTGGGACCGGGCCCGGCTGCTCACCGAGCTCGAGCCGCTGCTGCTGCTCTCCCCCGACGATCTGCGCCGCGGCCACCTCGGGATCGAAGAAGGCATGCCGGCCGGCCTGGACCTCGCGCCGCTGCCCAAGTTCCGGCCCGGCGGCCTGCTG
>JAYUMN010000212.1:0-3933 GCA_043762595.1 Frankiales bacterium | reverse complement strand
CCAGACCCTGATGGGCCGGGCCCCGAGCGGTGCCACCCGGCGAGGACGCCGGTGGCGAGCGCGGGGAGCATACGTCGCCGAACGCCACGTACCGCCGGGACGCGCCTGAAACGGGGGGTCAGGCCAGCAGGCGGACCGGCAGCGGCCAGCGCATGACGACGCTCGTGCCGGCTTCCGACGGCGTGACCACCAGGTCGTCCACCAGCCCGGCGACGACCGCCAGCGCCACGTCCGGGTTGCCGACCGGGTCGTCGTCGTCTGCGTCGAACAACCCCGCCGCGTTGCCCTGGACGTCGGCCGGCGCCGGGCCGACGTCCCGCACGGTGACGGTGAGACCAGTGGCGTCGTCCTGGACCAACACGACAATCTGGCGCGCAGGGGCGTGCCGCATATGCAGGCTGACGGCCCGGGAGCAGGCCTCACCGAGCGCAAGTCGTAGGTCGGCGACAAAGTCATCGTCCAGCCCGGCGCGGCGGGCTGCGGCAACAACGACGAGCCGAGCAGTCCGGACGTGCGCGGTGACCGCGGGGAGCAGCAACTCAACCAGTGCCATCAGGTCAGTCTGTCGCCGCGACGGCTTCTTCCACCGAGCCATGGATCGGGAACACTTTCGTCAGCCCGGTGATCCGGAAGATCTTCAAGATGCGCTCCTGCGTGCAGACCAGGCGCAACGAGCCCTCGTGCGCGCGGACCCGCTTCAACCCACCGACGAGCACCCCGAGACCGGTCGAGTCGAGGAACTCAACGCCTTCCATATCCACCACCAGGTGGTACTGGCCCGCGGACGCGAGGTCGATGAGCTGCTCGCGCAATTTTGGCGCCGTGTAGACATCGATCTCGCCGCCCACGACGACCACGGTCCGGTCACCTTCGGTACGGGTTGCCAGGGACAGGTCCACGGATTTCCTCCACATGCGCAGTTGGCTGCCGGGCAGGCGCCGGCGACCCCACTCTTGGCTGGCGGGGCGCCTACCCGATGTCCACACATCTAAGCGCAGCAACGGCCGGTCTGGACGTAGGGGAGGATGGAGCGGACATGACGGCCCGGACGCTGCTCGATCGGCTGCTGATCGACCCGGCCAAGGCAGGGCGGGTCACCCACGTGCAGCACGTGGCCGCCAGAACCGGCCGGCAGAGCGAGTGGCCAACGTGGGTGGCACCGTTGCTGGTCGACCGGCTGGCCCTGGCCGGTGTGCCCGCCCCGTGGGAGCATCAGGTGGCGGCTGCAGAACTCGCCTGGTCTGGCCGCTCGGTGGTCGTGGCCACCGGTACCGCCAGCGGCAAGTCGCTGGCGTACCTGCTGCCGGTGCTGTCCACTCTGCTCACTGACGAGCGCGCGACCGCGCTGTACCTCGCGCCGACGAAGGCCCTCGCAACTGATCAGCTGCGGGCCGTCCGCGCGCTCAACCTGATGGCCGTCCGGGCGGCGACCTACGACGGCGACACCCCGCGGGAGGAGCGCGACTGGGTGCGTCGCCACGGCCAGCTGGTGCTGACCAATCCCGACATGCTGCACCGCGGGGTGCTGCCGCGACACAGCGACTTCAGCCGGTTTCTCAAAGGGCTGCGCTACGTCGTGATCGACGAGTGCCACAGCTACCGGGGCGTCTTCGGCTCGCACGTTGCACAGGTGCTCCGCCGGCTGCGACGGGTCTGCGCGCGCTACGGCGCCGACCCCGTCTTCGTGCTCGCCTCCGCGACAGTCGCCGACCCGCAGGTCTCGGCCGCCATGCTTACCGGCCTGCCAGTGGTCGCCGTCACCGACGACGCCTCGCCCCGGGGCAGCTCCGAATTCGCACTGTGGGAGCCACCGCTGCAGCCGGGGCACGGTGGTGAGCATGGCGCCCCCGTACGCCGGTCCGCGACTGCCGAGACCGGTGATCTGCTGGCCGATCTCGTGGTCGAGGGCGCGCGCACCCTGGCGTTCGTCCGATCCCGGCGGGGGGCCGAGGCCGTTGCCCTTTCCGCCCGGCGGGCCCTTGCCGAGGTCTCGCCGGAGCTGCCAGGCCGCGTCGCGGCGTACCGGGCGGGCTATCTGCCCGAGGAGCGGCGCGAGCTCGAGCGGCGGCTGCAGAGCGGGTCGCTGCTCGGCGTGGCAGCCACCAACGCCCTCGAGCTGGGGCTGGACGTCAGCGGCCTCGACGCGGTGGTGCTGACCGGCTGGCCCGGCACGGTCGCGTCCGTCTGGCAGCAGGCCGGTCGGGCGGGGCGGGCCGGGCAGGGCGCGCTGGCAATTTTCGTCGCCCGGGACGACCCGCTCGACACCTATCTGGTGCACCACCCCGAGGCGCTGTTCGGCCGGCCCGTCGAGGCGACGGTCCTCGATCCGTCCAACCCCTATGTCCTCGGGCCGCACCTGTGCTGCGCGGCGGCCGAACTGCCACTCACCGCTGCCGACCTGCCGCTGTTCGGGACGGTCGAGCAGGTCGAACTGCTGCTGGCCGACCTGGTCGGCCAAGGGCTGCTGCGACACCGCCCGCGCGGATGGTTCTGGACCTCCCGCGACCGGCCCGACGTCGATGTCCGCGGTAGTGGCGGCCGACCGGTCCGGCTCGTCGAGGGCGCAACCGGGCGGCTGCTCGGCACAGTGGACGCCGCGTCCTCGCATAGCCAGGCGCACACGGGCGCGGTCTATCTCCATCAGGGCGAGAGCTATCTCGTCGATCAGCTCGACCTCGATGAGGCGGTCGCGCTAGTGCACGCCGCCGATCCCAACTTTTCGACCTCGGCCCGCGAGGTCACTGACCTGCAGGTCGTCGAGGTGCTGCGCAGCGCGTTGTACGACGGGGTGGGGTTGCACCTCGGCACCGTCGACGTGACCCACCAGGTAGTGGGATTCCTGCGCAAGCGGGTCGGCTCCGGCGAGGTGCTCGGTGAGGAGCCGCTCGACCTGCCACCGCGTCAGCTGCGGACCCGCGCGGTCTGGTACACGGTCGAGACCGCACTGCTCGACGCGGCCGGCATCGGTTGGAGCGACGTGCCGGGCGCGGCGCACGCCGCCGAGCACGCGGCCATCGGGCTGCTGCCGCTGTTCGCGACCTGCGACCGCTGGGACATCGGTGGCGTCTCGACCGCCCTGCACGCCGACACCGGGCTGGCCACCGTCTTCGTGTACGACGGGCACCCCGGCGGGGCCGGCTTCGCCGAGCGGGGATTCGTCCGGGGAGCGGCCTGGCTGCGGGCTACCCGCGAGGCGATCGCGGCCTGCGAGTGCGCGACGGGCTGCCCGTCGTGCGTGCAGTCGCCCAAGTGTGGCAATGGCAACGAACCGCTCGACAAGGCCCTTGCGGTCCGGCTGCTCGACATCGTGCTCTCCAGTGGACTGGGAGACGCGGCAATTGGGTAGGCCGTCCCCATCCATCACCTGCTGCCTCTGGAGCTCGCTGTGTTCGCCCTCGGTCTCGTTCTGCTCGTCTTGTCCGGGGTGTCCACCCTGGGCGTCGTCCTATCTAACACCGATCCGGTGTCCGCTGCTGCCTTCGGGGTGAGCCTCAACAACGTCTCCCTCGGCGGCTTTTTCCTGGCCGGGGCCATTGCCGGTCTGATCTTCGGGCTTGCGCTTGCGCTGATGCTCGCCGGCGCCGCCCGCAAGCGCTCGCGGCGCGTCCAGACCAAACAGACCGTGAAGGGCGTCCGGTCGGAGAAGGACGAACTGGCGGCCGAGAACGACCGGCTTCGGTCGGAGCTGTCGAGCCGCCGCGAGGCGGCGCCCGCGACCGAGACCTACCCCGCTGGGATGGCCGGCACCGAGTCGGTCGTTGAGGAAAAGCGCGGGCTGTTCCGCCACTGAGGCACATCGGACGGGGCCTGGCCGCTCGCTGGCCGGGTCCGTCGCGATAGTTCCCCCAGGTCCCTCAGCGGCTGACCTCTCAAGAGTTGCTGGGTCAAGCGCGGTCGAGTCACCGGCTGCTGGGCCCCGCCCGCGCGGTCGAT
>JAYUMN010000211.1:0-2051 GCA_043762595.1 Frankiales bacterium | reverse complement strand
TCACCGGACTTCGTCTTGTACCGGCCAACGACCCTGGCTACGTGCATCGCACCAGCGGCCCCGACCATACCCAGCACAGTAGCGGCACTCACCTAGGCTTGCGTCAGCGACACGCCGGATTCACTGGCTACAGCCAGAGGTGTCTCAGACGCCGTTCATGCAGGTCAACGCCAAGATCAACCCTCAGAGGGCTCGTAACTTCGGGCTAGGAGCTGGTCGGTGAGTCTTATCGGCGTGGACGGCCATGTCGTCGAAGTAGAGGCCGATCTTGCGCAGGGGTTGCCTGGCCTGACCGTGACCGGTCTGCCCGACGCGGCGCTCAGTGAAGCCCGCGACCGGGTTCGCGCTGCCGTCGTCAACTCCGGCCACGCCTGGCCGCAGAAACGGATCACCCTCGGTCTATCGCCTGCCTCGCTACCCAAGCGGGGCAGCGGCTTCGACCTGGCACTCGCGGCTGCGATTCTCGCGGCCGACGGCGCTGTACCGTCGGTTGCGCTGATCGGCCGGGTGCTTCTCGGTGAGCTAGGTCTCGACGGGCGAGTTCGGTCGGTCCTGGGCGTGCTGCCGGCGGTGCTGACCGCTGTGCGGGCCGGCTTCGGGCAGGTGATCGTGCCGATGGGCAATCTCGCCGAGGCCGGGCTCCTACCGGGGGTGCAGGCCGACGGGGTCGCCACATTGCGCGGACTCGTCGCCCTCTTGCGGGGTGAGCCGTTCGAGGAAGCCTGCCCGGCCGGCCCCGTGTCGTCGGCGTTGCCTGCCCTGGCGCTGGACATGCTCGACGTCGCCGGACAGGTCCGCGGTCGCACGGCGATGGAGGTGGCAGCAGCCGGCGGACACCATGCCTTCCTGCTCGGCCCGCCGGGCTCGGGCAAGACGATGGTGGCCGAGCGCATGCCGGGGCTGCTCCCGCCCCTGGAGCTCAAGGCAGCCCTGGAGGTCACTGCCGTGCACTCGGTCGCCGGCACGTTGCCTACGGGCGAGCCGTTGGTCCGCAACCCGCCGTACCAGGATCCGCATCACACTTCGACCGTCGCCTCGATCGTCGGTGGAGGCGGCGGGGTGGCCAGACCGGGGGCCGCCTCGCTGGCCCACCACGGGGTGCTCTTCCTGGACGAGGCCCCGGAGTTCGCAACCGGGGTCCTCGACGCGCTACGGCAACCGCTCGAGTCCGGTCGGTTGAGCATCACCCGGGTCGGCGGCACTGCGGTCTACCCGGCCCGGTTCACCCTGCTGCTCGCGGCCAACCCGTGCCCGTGCGGCAAGGACCCCCGTGACTGCACCTGCCGGCCGGAAGCTCGCCGGCGTTACCTCAATAGGCTGTCTGGCCCACTGCTCGACCGGATCGACCTGCATGTCGACACGCCACCCATCACCAGGTCAGAGATCATGGCCGAGGGTGGCTGCGGTGAGCCCAGCGCCGACATCGCCGCCCGCGTCCTGCACGCCCGCCAGCGCGCCGCCGAACGGTTGCGGGACACCCCTTGGCGCATCAACGGCGAGGTGCCGCCGGTCGAGCTGCGCCGGCGCTGGCCGCTACCGAGCAGCGTGACCTGCGATGCCGAGCGGGCGTTGGACACGGGTCAGCTGACGGCTCGCGGTTTCGGCCGGGTGCTGCGGCTGGCCTGGACGTTGAGCGACCTCGCCGACGCAGGGCGGCCGGGCCGGGAGCACGTCGGCCACGCCCTCGGCTTCCGGTCCTTGCGCCAGCACGGGCTCGCGGCGTGACGCCGACTGGTTCGCAGCTTGCCCAGGTGGCGCTGGCCCGTGTCCTGGAGCCGGGCGACCTCCCGGCCGAGCGCGCTGTGCAGGCGCACGGCCCGCAGGAGTTGTGGGAGCGCCTGGTCCGCTCGGCCCCCGTTCCCGAGCTCGGACCCACCGCCGAGTTGGGGGCCCGCGGCCGCGCCGCCGGTTACGACCCGCTTGAGGACTGGCGCCGGATGGAGCGCTGTGGAGCCCGCCTCGTCCTGCCCTGCGACGACGGGTGGCCCTCCCACCGCCTGGTCTGGGATGGTCTGCGGGCGGCCCCGCCGCGGGCGTTGTTCGTGCGCGGG
>JAYUMN010000210.1:0-1855 GCA_043762595.1 Frankiales bacterium | reverse complement strand
CGCCGGCGACCCGTACGTCTACCCGGGCACCGACGTGCTCCGCAATCTGCTGGGCCTGCGGGACCCCGATCAGCTCACGGCGCTCGAGGTGACGGTGACGACGCTGGCTCTCGCCGGGTTGGAGGCGACCCGGCTGCCCGGCCAGTACGACCTGGCGCATTTACAGGCGTTCCACCGGGAGGTGTTCGGCGAGGTGTATCCGTGGGCGGGGGAGCTGCGGACCGTCGCGATCAGCAAACCCGGCGCGGTGTTCTGCCTGCCGCAGCACCTGACCAGCTACGCCAACGAGGTGCTCGGTCGGCTGGCCGACGCCCGTTGGCTGCGTGACACCGCCAGGGAGGTGTTCCTGGACGGGCTGTCGGCGTTGTGGGCTGACCTGAACAGTCTGCACCCGTTCCGGGAGGGCAACGGCCGCAGCGCCCGCGCGTTCCTGCGCCAGATGTCGGCCGACGCTGGGTGGCCGTTGAGTTGGGCCGGCCTGGACGCCAGGGTGAACCTGCATGCCAGTGTCGCGGCGCACCAGGGCGACAACGCCCCGATGCGCGCGCTACTCGATCGGCATATCGCGCCGCACCTGGTGCTCCCACGGACAGGCCGAGCGGGCGCCGCCACCGCCGTGGCCACCGCCGCGACCAGCTACCCCACCCCGCTCAGCGAAGCCCTCAGCGACGCTCAGCCTCCCCTACCGGGACATCCCGGCGACCGACCCCCGCCGCGCCGCGGCCCGCCGTCACGGCGCTCCCGAGGCCGCTAGACCCTGGCAGGACGGCCAGCCCGTTCGGCCCCGCCTCAGGACCGGTGCACGCTACGGCTGCGACTTTCCGCAGGCCAACTGGACGCAGACCGCAAGCCGTAAGCACTGGCAGCGGGCTCCTAGCGCGACGTCCTTGTCTGCCGCTGAGCGAGGCGGCGAGGTGCCCTGCCCTTCTGAACCATCGTTGTAGCTGCACGCGAGGTCTGTGCCGGTGTCGCGCGCTCACTGCCGTACGGCTCCGGCAGACCAACCGCACTCGCCGCCGCCGCCGCCACAGCGTCCTGAAGGGGCTGGCCCCGGCCGCCGAAGAACACGGCATGACGACGACGCTTCAACGATCCCTGGCGAGTAGCGACCGCGCTGGCACGTTCGCGCGGCGCAAGGCCCGGACCTTGCAGCGCGACTATCTGCGCCGCAGCTGGAAGGTCCTCCTGCCGCTGTACGTGGCGCTGGTCGGGTGCTGCGCCGTACCGGCGCTGTTCATCGGCCCGAGATTCGTCCAGGGACTGCTGGTCGGGCTCGGCGTCGCGGGTAGCGCTGGCGCGATCGCGGCGCTGGTGATCATCCAGACCGGGACTGGCCCCACCATGGCCGGCGAGCTTGCCGAACAGTGGACCGCTCACGAGCTCCACGACCTGCTCGATCACGGGTACCGGCTCGTCAATCACGTCAGCGTCGACCACCGGGGCGACGTCGACCACATCCTCGTCGGACCCGGCGGGCTGTTCGTCTTGGAGACGAAGTGGGGCGCTGAGCCGTTCAAGCCGGACCAGCTCTGGACGCAGAGTCATGTCCGAAAGCTCCAGAAGCGGGCCCGTCGGACCTGGCTGCAGCTCAAGCCGCACGGGGTTCCCGACGTCACCTCCGTGCTGGTGCTGTGGGGAGAGGCGGCGCGCGATCTCACCACAGGGACGGGGGTCTCCCGAATTGGGGACACCCACGTCATCGCGGGCAAGGAGCTGCGGCGCTGGCTGCTGGGACGCGCCGCGGGCCAGCTCAGCGTCGACGCCGTGAACCGCGCGCATGAGCATCTGTGCCAACTTGCGCTCCAGACCGACGCTCACGAGCAGCCTGTCCCCATGAGTGTCGAGGCGATGGTCA
>JAYUMN010000209.1:0-2942 GCA_043762595.1 Frankiales bacterium | reverse complement strand
GCCGTCACCGGGGTGTCGACGGTCTGCCGCGGCGCAAGGGTGCGCAGCGTCCAGTCGCCGGGGGCGGCGAAGAAACGGAACACCCCGGTCGCGGAGGTCTGCACCTCGGCAGTGAACTCGCCTGTGCCGTCGAGCAGCCGGACGTAGGCGCCGCCGACCGGTGCGCCGGCCTTGACGACGGTCCCCTGGATGATCGACTCCTTGCCGACATCGATGCCGTCGAGCGAAAGCGTCTGCGCTGGTGCGCCGCACATCTCAGGCACCCATCGCGACGGGAACGCCGACCAGGGAGCCGTACTCGGTCCAGCTGCCGTCGTAGTTCTTGACGTCGGTCTCGCCGAGCAGCTCGTGCAGGGCGAACCAGGTGTGCGACGAGCGCTCTCCAATACGGCAGTAGGCGATCGTCGCCTTGGCCGTGTCCAGGCCCGCGTAAAGCGCCCTCAGGTCCTCGTCGCTCTTGAACGTGCCGTCGTCGTTGGCGGCCTTGCTCCACGGCACGTTGGCCGCGGTCGGGATGTGCCCGGGCCGCTGCGCCTGCTCCTGCGGCAGATGCGCCGGCGCCATGATCTTGCCGCTGAACTCGTCCGGACTGCGGACGTCGACGAGGTTTTTGGCGCCGATCGCGCCGACCACCTCGTCGCGGAACGCCCGGATCGACAGGTCCTGGTCCTTGGCGGTGTAGCTCGTCGCCGGTCGCACGGTCACATCCTTGACGAGCTCTCGACCGTCGAGCTCCCACTTCTTGCGCCCGCCGTCGAGCAGCTTGACATCACCGTGGCCGTAGAGCTTGAAGTACCAGTAGGCGTAGGCGGCGAACCAGTTGTTGTTGCCGCCGTAGAGCACGACGGTGTCGTCGTTGCCGATCCCCTTGGCCGACAGCAGTTTCTCGAAGCCGGCCTTGTCGATGAGGTCCCGGGCGACCGGGTCCTGCAGCTCCTTGGTCCAGTCCATCCTTACGGCGCCGGACAGGTGGCCGCCGTCGTACGCAGACACGTCCTCGTCCACCTCCACGAAAACAATCTTCGGTTCGGTCAGGTGGGCCTCGGCCCAATCGGCATCGACGAGCACGTCGTGGCGGCTCATGCAGGAACTCCCTTGGTGGTGGATTTCTTGAAGGTCAGGTAGAGCTCGCAGCCCAGGCAGACGCCGAAGGCCGCGTTGAGCAGCGCCGCGACGAGCGCCAGCGCGGTGGCGATGAGCAGCAGCGGGGTGCCGGCGCCGGCCAGCCCGACGAGCGCGAAGCCAAGCCCGACGACCTGGGCGAACCGCGGCGGGCGGGCGTCTTCGAGCTCGAGTGGGACGCCCCGACGGACGAACCGCTTCCAGAACAGGGTGTACGGCGAGCGGCCGCGGCTGCCCAGGGCAAACACGACCGCCTGCGCGGCGAGCAGCCACGGGTTGCCGGTCAGCAGGACGAGCGCAAGGACGGCAGTGGTCAGCCACGCAGCGAAGCGCGGCCCTCTTGGGTCAATCATGGTTGGGGTGCCTCTCGAGTCTCCGGACAGGGCGTCAGGAGCGCGGACACAGGCAGGTCGCGGTGCGGCAGAAATCCACCACGCGTCGCTTGACCAGCACCATGGGGGCGATCGTAGCGCCCGCGGCCACCAGGGCGCCGCCGGGTGCTGGGCGGGCGCCGCCGGGTGTCACGCGCCCACCGCCCGACCAGGGGCGGCGAGGACGTCGGGTGCTGGACGGGCGCCGCCGGGTGTCACGCGCCCACCGCCCGGCCGAGGGCGGCGAGGACGTCGGCCTTGCTAGGCTGGCCACTCGCCCGAACCACTTCGTGGCCGCGTCCATCGAGCACCAGCGTGGTGGGCGTCTTGGCGATACCGAGGCGACGGACCAACTCGAGGTGCGACTCGGCGTCGACCTCGACGTGCCGGACGCCGTCGACCATGCCGGCGATGTCGGCGAGGGTGCGCCGCGTTGCGCGGCACGGGGCGCAGAAGGCTGACGAGAACTGCAGCAAGGTGGCCCGTTCGCCGTAGACAGCCGACAACTCCAGCCGCAGGTCGGCGCCGTCGCGCTCGACGGTGCGGACGCGGCCGTCACGGGCGCGATGGACCAGGCCGAGCGCGAGCGTGGCGGCGAGCGCCGCGCCGAGCACCAGAAGACCGATCACGTCGAGGTGAACGGTGGCAGGCGCCGGGGCCTTCCCGGCCGGGTTCGGCGGCGGGGCGGTGGGCGACCGGCCGGGTGCGGCGGCGGGGCGGTGAGCGACGGGGCGGTGGGCGGCTGGGCGTTGGGCGACCGGGCGGTGGGCGGCCGGTCCTTCCCGGCCAGGTTCGGTGGCCGGCCGGCCGCGCGACCCACGTCGTACGACAGAGGCGGAACGGGCTAATCGCCGCAAAAGCGGCCACGGCAGGTCGGGAGGTAGCTGTCCACACCCTGTGGACAAGCGCAGCGCCGACACGGGTGGCACGGCACGCTCGCGGGATGAGCAACGACCTCGCCAAGCTCGCCGCCGCGCAGGGCGGGGTGTTCACGACGGCGTAGGCAAAGCGGGCGTGCGCCGGCGAGCAGATTCGGCGGCGGCAGCGCCGCGAATGGGCCGCGGTGCGGCGTGGGGTGTATGCCGAGGCTGCAGTCGTGGCGGCCAGCCCGCCGCATCTGTTGCAGGTTGCGGCGCGGGTGTTGGTCACCGACGGCGACGTCGTGGTGAGCCACCGGTCTGCGGCCGTCCTGTACGGACTCCAGCTGATCGACGCGCCCAACCAGCCGACGCTCACGATCGTCCGGACGGGCGGCGCAGCGGTGGCGATTGCCAGCGACCTGCGTTCGGCCGGCGTGCCGCCAGGACACCGGACCGAGCTACGGGCACTCCCCGTCACGACGCCTGCCAGGACGGTCGCCGATCTGCTGCGGGAGCTCGACGACCACCTGCAGGCGGTGGCGTTCGCGGATGCCGCACTCCGGTCCGGGGTCGACCGGGCCGCCGTCGA
>JAYUMN010000208.1:0-2255 GCA_043762595.1 Frankiales bacterium | reverse complement strand
AGGCGCACCCGGAAGCGGCCCCACACATCGGCCGAGGTTTCGGTCGCGACCTCGAAGTCATAGGTCTCATAGCCGCAGTACGGCTCGGTCTTGCGCAGGTCCCAGGCCAGGCCGGCGGCGCGCAGGACTGGCCCGGTGACACCGAGTGCGATGCAACCCTGCAGGTCGAGATAGGCGACGTCCTGGGTGCGCTTCTGCCAGATCGGGTTGCCCGTCAGCAGCGCGTCGTAGGAGTCGAAGCGGGCCGGCAGGATGTCGAGCAGCTCGCGGATCTTCTCCTCGGCGCCGGGCGGGAGGTCCTGGGCGACGCCGCCGGGCCGGACGAAGGCGTGGTTCATCCGCAGACCCGTGATCATCTCAAGGACGTCGAGCACCATCTCGCGCTCGCGGAACGCCGCCGTCATCGCGGTGAGGGCGCCGAGCTCGAGCCCGCCGGTCGCCAGCCAGACCAGGTGCGAGGAGATCCGGTTGAGTTCCATGCAGAGCACCCGGATGGTGGTCGCACGTTCGGGTGGCTCGATGCCGAGCAGCTTCTCAACCGCCAGGCAGTAGGCGGTCTCGTTGAAGATCGGCGACAGGTAGTCCATCCGGGTCACAAAGGTGACGCCCTGCGTCCAGGTGCGGTACTCCAGGTTTTTTTCGATCCCGGTGTGCAGGTAGCCGATCACCGTGCGGGCGCTGGTGACCGTTTCGCCTTCGAGCTCGAGGACCAACCGGAGCACGCCGTGGGTCGAGGGGTGCTGCGGCCCCATGTTGACGACCATCCGCTGGTCGTCGGCGGCGCCGGCCGAGATCTGGTCCCAATCGCCACCGGTGACGGTGTAGACGCGGCCCTCGGTCGTGAGCCGCTCGCCCGCCGCATACGGATCGGCAGCCGGCATCTCGTCGTAGGTCGTCACGCGTAGGCCCGCCGCTCGTCGGGGGGCGGGATCTGCGCGCCCTTGTATTCGACGGGAACACCGCCCAGGGGGTAGTCCTTGCGCTGCGGGTGGCCGTCCCAGTCGTCCGGCATCAGGATCCGGGTCAGCCCCGGGTGGCCGGTGAACTCGATGCCGAACATGTCCCACGCCTCGCGTTCGTGGAAGTCCGCGGTCGGATAGACCGGGCACACACTGGGAATCTGTGGCGTGTCGATGGCGACCGACACCTCGAGCCGAAGCCGCCGCCGGTAGGTCATCGAGGTGAGGTGGTAGACGGCGTGCAGCCGCTCGGCCTGTGCCGGGTAGTCGACGCCGGAAACGCTCGACAACAACTCAAACCGCAGGTTGGGGTCGTCCCGCAGCACCTGACAGACCTCGCGGATCCGGTCCGCTCTGATCGTGAGGGTCAGCTCATCGCGGTCGACCACGGTGCGCAGGATGGCGCTCGCGAAGCCCGGGTAGGCCGCCTCGAGGCTGTCGACCGCCTCGTCGAACCAGCCGCCGTACGGCCGCGGGCTCGACACCGGTGTGACGGCGTGGCGCACCAGGCCGCCGAATCCGCTGGTGTCGCCACCGAAGGTCGCGCCGAACATGTCCTTGGCGCCGGTGGCCACCGCGGACGCTGGGGTGACCGCAGACGGGGGGAGGTTGGTAATGCCGGTGCTGGCCGCTTCGGTCGGGTCGAGCTCGCCGACCAGGACGACGGAGCCGTCGCTCACGCCTCGCTCCCGGCCCGAGCGGCCTTTTTACCCTCGGGGGTGTAGCGGATCGAGCTGGCGACGAGCTCTCGCGGCGCGTACCCGGGCAGCTCGCGTCGCTTGGCGTTGGCGCCGAGCGGCATCTCGGAGATCTTGTCGTGCAGCTTCAGGATGGCGTCCAGCAGCATCTCCGGGCGCGGTGGGCAGCCCGGCAGGTAGATGTCGACCGGCACGATGTGGTCGACGCCCTGCACGATCGCGTAGTTGTTGAACATGCCACCGCTGCTGGCGCAGACGCCCATCGCGATAACCCACTTGGGCTCGGGCATCTGGTCGTAGATCTGCCGCACAACAGGCGCCATCTTCTGCGACACCCGGCCGGCGACGATCATCAGGTCGGCCTGTCGGGGCGAGGCTCGAAAGACTTCCATTCCGAAGCGGGCCAGGTCGTAGCGACCGGCGCCGGTCGACATCATCTCGATGGCGCAGCAGGCCAGACCGAATGTCGCTGGCCACAACGAGGACTTGCGTGACCAGTTGACGAGCTTTTCGACACTCGTCAACAGGACCCCGCTCGGGATCTTTTCTTCCAAGCCCACGGTTCAGCCCTTCCTGGGGTTGCGGGTCAGTCCCATTC
>JAYUMN010000207.1:0-2369 GCA_043762595.1 Frankiales bacterium | reverse complement strand
CGGCCGTCGAAGCTGATGTCACTCACAGGGGCTTCCCTTTCCAGGATGTGGTGGTTACCGACCAGTATCCAGGTTCGGTCGCGATCAGTGAACGCCGGGTCACACGGCACCATGTACTCGTCCGGCTGGACCCTGGAGGGATACGAATGACCAAGACCCCGACCCGGGGCTGGGTCGTCTGGAGCTTCGGCGTCCTCGCCTATGGCGTCGCGGTCTTCCAGCGGGGTTCGCTCGGCGTCACCGGCCTGACCGCGCAACACCGCTTCGGGGCGAGCGCCGCGCAGCTCAGTCTGTTCAGTGTCTTGCAGCTCGCCGTGTACGCCGCGCTGCAGGTCCCCGTCGGCGCGCTGCTCGACCGGTTCGGCAGCCGGCGCCTGCTGGTGACCGGCGCCCTCGTGATGGCGGCCGGGCAGCTCGTGCTCGCGACCTCCCACACCATCGGCGGCGCCGTCCTGGCCCGTGTCCTGGTCGGGGCCGGCGATGCCATGACGTTCATCAGCGTCATCCGGCTCATCCCGGTCTGGTTCGCCCCCCGCCAGGTCCCCATCCTGACCCAGTTGACGGCGATCGTCGGCCAGCTCGGGCAGATCGGCGCGACGTACCCGCTCGTCGCCCTGCTCCGAGGGCAGGGCTGGACCCGCTCCTTCGAGCTGGCCGGGGTGGTTGGTGTTGCTGTCGCCGTGCTCGTGGCGGTGTTCCTGCGCGACGTGCCCCGGGGGACCGTGGTGGTCCCGATCGCACTCTCGATGGGCGAGCTACGACGCACGGTCGGGCAGTCCTGGCGTGAGCCCGGCACCCGCCTCGGCCTCTGGACGCACTTTGTCACGCAGTTTTCCGGCAGCGTCTTCGGCCTGCTCTGGGGCTACCCGTTCCTCGTCGCGGGGGAGGGACGCTCGCCGACGACCGCGGGTGCACTGCTGTCGCTGCTCGTGTTGTGCGGGATGGTGGTCGGGCCGCTGCTCGGCCGGCTCGTCGGCACGTTCCCGCTCCGGCGGTCGGCGCTCGTAGTGACCATCGTCGGTAGCAGCGCCGTTACCTGGACGGTGGTCCTGCTCTGGCCCGGCCGCGCGCCACTGTGGCTGTTGGTGTTGCTGGTCGTCATACTGGCGAGCAACGGACCCGGCTCCATCGTCGGCTTGGACTACGCCCGCACAGAGAACCCACCGGCCCGGATCGGCAGCGCCAGCGGGATCGTCAACGTCGGCGGCTTCGTCGCCTCGCTCAGCACGGTGCTGGCGATCGGCACGGTGCTCGACGCGCTCAGCACCGGCGGCCCGGCGTCATATTCACTCGGGGCGTTCCGGGTGGCTTTCTGCGTGCAGTATCCGGTCTGGGCGCTCGGTCTGTGGGGCGTCTTTCGGGCCCGGCGAGCGCTGCGGGCGCAGCGCGGGATCGTCCTCGATGCGTTCCCGGCCGCAGTGCTGCGCAAGGCCCGCCGTCGGTGAGCAGCCGCAACGACAGGCGCCCGGGCGTCTTCCGCGGAAGACTGGCCAGGTGCTGCGCGACGGGGACGGCTGGACGCGCTGCCAGCGTGGGCATCGGCACTGGGGACGGTACGGCGCGGCCGGGCTGTTGCTGGCCGCGCCCGGGCCGTGGGTCTTGCTGCAGCACCGGGCGTCGTGGAGCCATCACGGCGACACGTGGGGCGTGCCCGGTGGCGCTCGGGCCCGGCAGGAGAGCGCCGTCGAGGCGGCGCTGCGGGAGGCCGCGGAGGAAACCGGGCTGGCGACCACGTCGGTGGTGGTGACCGGGGACCTGGTCGACGACCACGGCGGCTGGGCCTACACGACGGTCCTCGCCACTGCGGGGGAGCAATTGGCGGTGCACGCGCTCGACCGGGAGAGCACCGATGTCCGGTGGGTGCAGCTCGGTGCGGTCGAGGAGCTGCCATTGCACCCGGGGTTCGCAGCCACCTGGCCGGAGCTGCGGGCGCTGCTCGGCTGAGTCGCAACGGGCACGGGTGCCGACCGTGAGTGGCGGGTCTGGCCGCTTCCCCCTCCTACGACGGGTGCAAGACCCGCACACCACCAGCAAAAAGGCCATGGGCGTGAGGGGAGTGGAGCGGCGCCGCGGCGGGCCGCGGCACGGGGGCGTCGGGCGGCGGCGCGCGTGGAGCGAGCGCGGCAATGGGGGAGCTGGAGCGACGGTGCACCGAGGGGCGGGCGCGAGCCGCGGGGCGTCGGGCATTGGTGCAGGGCAGGACAGCGGCCGATCAACGGGCAGTTCGGAGCGCTGGTGAGCGGCGGCCAGCACGTCGTGGGCCCGGTTCTGGGCAGCCACGATCTTGTCAACGGCAGTGCGCAGGGCGCGCGCGGCCCGGCGGGCTGCCAGCGGTCGTCCTGCGGCGGCACGGGCAGCGCGAAGGTCTG
>JAYUMN010000206.1:0-9953 GCA_043762595.1 Frankiales bacterium | reverse complement strand
GAGCCGCGTCGCGGCCGGCCTCGGCGTACGGTGACCGGGTGGGCCTACGCAGACGCCGCACGCCGCCTGCGGTGGTCACCCTGGTGACCCGCTCGGGGTGCCACCTGTGCGAGCAGGCCGAGCCGGTGGTCGCGCGGGCCGCGGCCGATACCGGCGTGCGGTTCGAGCTGGCCGACGTCGACAGCGACGCCGGGCTGCGGTTGCGGTGGACCGACAAGGTGCCGGTCGTGCTGCTTGACGGCGTCGAGCACGCCTACTGGCAGGTCGACGACAAAGCGCTGCGGGCCGCCTTGAGGGGCTGACCCGTCCCACTGGCTGTGACCCTCGTCACCGACTTTGTGCACGCGTTCACAAGCGCGTAATGTTGTCGTACCACACCACCCCCACGTCGGCGGCAACGCCCCCGGCAGCGTCCCTTCGACGATGGTCCCAGGAGCCGGCAATGGATCAGGGCAGCGCCACGCAGGTGGCTGCCCGACCCCGGCGGACGGCCAGTATCCCTGAGGCGACAGTGGCTCGGCTGCCGCTCTACCTGCGCGCGCTACACGTCCTCGCCGAGGGGGGTCGGCAGACGGTGAGCTCTGAGGCCCTGGCCACAGCCGCCGGCGTCAACAGCGCCAAGCTCCGCAAGGACCTCAGCCACCTGGGCTCCTACGGCACCCGCGGGGTCGGCTACGACGTGGCGACGCTCGTGCACGAGATCTCGATCGAGCTCGGCCTGACCCAACACTGGGCGGTCGTGCTGGTCGGCGTCGGCAACCTCGGTCGGGCCCTCGCCGGCTACGGCGGGTTCGCCACCCGTGGCCTGTCGATCGCTGCCCTGCTCGACGCCGACCCCGGTCGGGTGGGGGAGCGCATCGGCGGGCTCGCGGTTCGCCACATCGACGATCTCGACCAGGTCGTGCGGGCCACCGCGGTCAGTATCGGCGTCATCGCCACCCCGGCCGATGCCGCTCAGGACGTCTGCGATCGGCTGGTCGCCGCCGGCGTGACAAGCATCCTGAACTTCGCCCCGGCGGTACTCGCGGTGCCCGGCCATGTCGATCTGCGCAAGGTCGACCTGTCCATCGAGCTGCAGATCCTGTCCTTCCACGAGCACCGCAAGGCCGCCCGGTTGGCCGCCGAGGTTGGCGCGTGAGCGTGCTCGTGGTCGGTGTCTCGCACCGCAGCGCCCCGGTCAGCCTGCTTGAGCAGGTCACCGTCGGCATCGGTGACGCCACCGGCGTCCTGGGCGAGTTGACCGGGGGTGAGATCGGCGAGGCGGTCGTGCTGGCCACCTGCAATCGGGTCGAGGTCTATGCCGAGACGGCTGGCTTCCACACCGGGTTCGCCGCGGTGTCGGACCTCCTGGCGCGCCGGTCCGGCGTACCGCTCGAGGAGCTCAGCAAGCATCTCTACGTCCACTGGGAGGGCCAGGCGGTCCTGCACCTGTTCGAGGTCGCCTGCGGGCTCGACTCGATGGTTGTCGGCGAGTCGCAGATCCTTGGCCAGCTGCGCCGCTCCTACGCCGCGGCGGCCGAGGGCGCGGCGGCCGGCCGGGTGCTGCACGAGCTGTTCCAAAAGGCCTTGCACGTCGGCAAGCGGGCGCACACCGAGACCGGGATCGACGAGGCCGGCCAGTCGCTGGTCAGTGTCGGGCTGGAGCAGGCCGTCGGCGCAGTCGGCCCGCTCGACGGGCGCAGCGTGCTCGTCGTGGGTGCCGGCTCGATGGGAGCGCTGGCCGGCGCCACGCTGCGCCGCGCCGGGGTCGGGTCGATCGTCGTCGCCAACCGCAGCATTGACAATGCGGCCCGGCTCGCGACCGGTCTGGACGGCGTCGGTATCGGCCTGGCCGGGCTCGCCGAGGCGCTGCTCGACGCCGACGTCGTCGTCAGCAGCACCGGTGCGACGGGCCTCGTGCTGACCCGGGAGATCGTGGCAAAGGCCGTTGCCGGCCGCGGTGGCCGTCCGCTGGCCATGCTGGACCTCGCCCTGCCCCGCGACATCGACCCTGGCGTGCGCGACCTGCCGGGGGTGACGCTCGTTGACCTGGAATCGCTGCAGCAGGTGCTGGCCGCGACCGCTGCCGTGGCCGGCGTCGAGGCCGCCCGGGGGATCGTCCGCGAGGAGGTCGGTGAGTTCCTCTCCTGGCAGCGCGCGGCCCGGGTCGCCCCAACCGTGGTGGCCCTACGCAGCCGTGCCGAAGAGGTCGTCAACGCCGAGCTGCTCCGCCTGACTGGCCGCTTGCCCGAGTTGTCCGACCGCGACCGGACCGAGGTCGAGACCGCGGTGCGCCGGGTCGTCCAGACGTTGCTGCACACCCCGACGGTGCGGGTGAAGGAGCTCACCGAAGCCCCCGAGGGCCTGTCCTACGCCGAGGCACTGCGCGAGCTGTTCGGGCTGGACCGCAACGCGCCGGCCGCGGTTGCGGTCGCCCCGGTCTGCCTCGAGGACCCGGCGTGACAGCCCTGCGGCTCGGCACCCGCTCCTCGGCGCTCGCGTTGACCCAGTCCGGGCACGTCGCGGACGCCCTGCGGCGGCTCGGCCACCAGGTCGACCTGGTGCACGTGACGACCAGGGGCGACGCGTCGAGCGCGGCGATCGAGCAGATCGGTGGGACCGGTGTGTTCGTCACCGCGCTCCGCGAAGCCCTGCTGCGTGGCGAGGTCGACCTGGCGGTGCACTCCTATAAGGACCTGCCGACCGCGCCGGCCGACGAGCTGTGCATCGCCGCCGTCCCACCCCGGCAGGATGCCCGTGACGTACTGGTCGCCAGGAACGGGCTCACCCTCGGCGAGTTGCCGGCTGGCTCGCGGATCGGCACCGGCTCGCCCCGGCGTACGGCGCAGCTGCGGGCCCTCGGGCTCGGGCTCGAGATCGTTGCGGTTCGTGGCAATGTCGACACCCGGCTGCGCAAGGTTGCCGATGGCGAGCTCGACGGGGTGGTCCTCGCCCGGGCTGGCCTCGCTCGGCTCGGCCGGCTCGGCGAGGTGACCGAAGCGCTCGACCCGCTGCAGATGCTGCCCGCGCCGGCGCAAGGCGCGCTGGCTGTCGAGTGCCGCGCCGGCACCCCGCTGGTGGGCCGGCTGGCCGCACTCGACCACGCCGACAGCCGCATCACGGTTGACGCCGAACGCGGTCTGCTTGCCGCGCTCGAGGCGGGCTGCACCGCCCCGGTTGGGGCGATGGCCGAGGTCGCGCTCGGCGACGACGGTGACGAGGTCTTCCTGCGCGGCCTGGTGGCCGCCCTTGACGGAACAGACGCGGTCCGCCTCTCGGCGACCGGTCCGACGTCCGACGCTGCGGAGGTGGGACGCCGGCTCGCCGCCGAGCTGCTCGACCTCGGGGCGGCGGACCTGATGGGAGAATCACGATGAGTTCCACCCGCGCCAAGAAGCCCGTCGGACAGGTGGCCCTGGTGGGCGCAGGCACCGGCGATCCGGGTCTGCTGACACTTCGCGCCGCCGAATTGCTCGCCGCAGCCGACCTCGTCGTTGCCGACGAACGCTGCAGCGCCGGGGTGCTCGCCTTGGCCCGGGACGGCGCCGAGCTGCTGGTGGTCCCGGCGCACGAGCTGCAAGGGCCAGTGCTGGTGAGCGCAGCCAAGGAGGGGCGCCTGGTCGTCCGGTTGCTGGCCGGTGATCCATTTCTGGCTGACGACGGCGTCAAGGAGGCCGAGGCGGTCCAGCGGGCCAAGCAGCGGCTCGAGGTCGTGCCTGGCCTGCCCGCTCCGGTAGCCGTACCCGGTTACGCCGGCGTGCCGGTCGGCCTGCCGCGCACCGTCGCGCGGGTCGAGGACGGCCTGGACTGGCGTGGGATCGCAGCCGCTCCAGGCACGCTCGTGCTGCTGTGCCCGGCCGGCGATGTCGCCAAGGCCGCAGCTGCCCTCGTCGAACACGGCCGCAAGCCCGAGACCCTGGCCTCGGTCACGGTCGGCGGCACGACGTCCGAGCAACGCACTGTCCTGACCACCCTGGACCGGGCCGAGGCCGATGTGGCGGCGGCCGAGTTGGTCGGCGAGGCGGTCGTCGTCGTCGGCGACGCCGTCAAGAAAGCCGAGAAGCTCGCGTGGTTCGAATCGCGCGCGCTCTACGGCTGGCGGGTGCTCGTGCCGCGGACCCGCGACCAGGCCGGCGTCCTGTCCGCCGCGCTGCGGGCCTACGGGGCGATCCCGGTCGAGGTGCCGACGATCGCGGTGGAACCGCCGCGCACCCCGGCGCCGATGGAGCGGGCCGTCAAGGGCCTGGTCTCCGGTCGCTACATGTGGGTCGCGTTCACCTCCACCAACGCCGTCAAGGCGGTGCGCGAGAAGCTCGAGGAGTTCGGCCTGGACGCCCGCGCTTTCGCTGGGGTGAAGGTCGCGGCGGTCGGGGACAGCACCGCGCAGGCCCTGCTCGACTTCGGCATCCGGGCTGAGCTGGTGCCATCCGGCGAGCAGTCCTCGGAGGGGCTGCTCCAGGACTGGGCCCCGTACGACGACGTGTTCGACCCGATCGACCGGGTGTTCCTGCCGCGCGCCGACATCGCCACCGACGCCCTGGTGGCAGGCCTGAAGGAGCTCGGCTGGGCGGTCGACGACGTCACCGCCTACCGCACCGTCCGGGCCGCCCCGCCGGCCGCGGAGACCCGCGAGGCGCTCAAGGGCGGTGGGTTCGACGCGGTGCTGTTCACCAGCTCCAGCACGGTCCGCAACCTGGTCGGGATCGCCGGCAAGCCGCACGACACAACCGTGCTGGCCTGCATCGGCCCGCAGACCGTCAAGACGGCCGAGGAGCTCGGCCTGCGGGTCGATGTCGTCGCCGCGAAGCCTGACGTTGCGTCGCTCGTCGAAGCCCTCGCCGAGCACGCGCTGACCAGGCGCGCAGCCGGTGAGCTGCCGTCCGCGGCCCGTCGCAGGAAGGTCGCCAAGGCCGCACAGAAGTCCCCTGTGCGTCGATGACCGGCCCAGTCGTCCGGCCCCGGCGGCTGCGCCGGACCCCAGCCCTTCGCCGGCTGGTCGCGGACGTCCGGCTGGCCCCCGCCGATTTGGTGCTGCCCGTCTTCATCAAAGAGGGGCTCAGCGCGCCGGTCGAGATCACCTCGATGCCGGGGGTCGTCCAGCACACCCGTGATTCGCTGCGCAAGGCCGCGGCCGAAGCGGCCGCGGCTGGGGTTGGTGGCCTGGTGCTGTTCGGGATCCCGGCGGTCAAGGACGCCCGCGGCTCCGGCGCCGACGACCCGGCCGGGGTGGTGCAGCTCGCGGTCGCGGATCTCATCGGTGAGGTTGGGGACGACCTGGTGGTGATGACCGACCTCTGTCTGGACGAATACACCGACCACGGCCACTGTGGGCTGCTGACGGCGGACGGCGAGGTCGACAACGACAGCACCCTCGAACGGTACGCCGCGGCAGCGGTCGCCCAGGCCCGCGCCGGGTCCCACGTCGTCGCCCCCAGCGGGATGATGGACGGCCAGGTCGCCGTGATCCGGACGGCCCTCGACGCCGAGGGCTACACCGAGGTGGCAATCTTGGCCTACAGCGCGAAGTACGCCTCGGCCTTCTACGGGCCGTTCCGCGAGGCCGCCGAGTGCGCGCCGCAGTTCGGGGACCGCTCGGCCTACCAGCAGGACCCGGCCCGACCCACCAGCGAGGGCGTCCGCGAGGCACTGCTCGACATTGCCGAGGGCGCCGACGCGGTCATGGTCAAGCCGGCACTGGCCTACCTCGACGTCGTGCGAGCCGTCGCCGGCGCAGTAGACGTCCCGGTCGCGGCCTACCAGGTGTCGGGGGAGTACGCGATGATCGAAGCAGCCGCGGCGAACGGTTGGATCGACCGGCGGCGCACCGTGCTGGAGACCCTCACCGGGATCCGGCGGGCCGGCGCCGGGATGGTGCTGACCTACTGGGCGACCGAGGCTGCCGGCTGGCTCACCGAGGCCTGACCGCTCAGCCCGCATCGGCCAGAACCCGCCGCTGTTCCGTCGGGAAGACGGTTGCGTCAATGAGCGAGGCCAAGGACACGCTCTCCGCCATGGTTGAACAGGTCGAGCGATCGGCACCGGGTCGTCATCAGCGGACCAGCCCGGCGGCGGCTGCCGGCGCAGGTCGGTGTGGCCACCGTCGAGTTCGTCGCCGTCGGCCTGCCGGACCATCCTGCGCAGCGCAGTAAGCCCCTGTTCGGTGAGCTCGAAGGGTTGTGGAGTGCCCGTCCAGGTGATGGCCGGGTGCTGCTGTGGATCGACGAGGGCGTACCGACGGTGGTTGTCATGCGGGTGGCGTATCGAGCCGACGCCTACCGGACACCGCCCGCGTAAAGGTCCGCCGGCGTTACGGCGAGGCGGTCTCGACCGGGAGTGCGGGGGCAGCAAGGGCGAGACGTCGCGCGGCGTACCAGCAGTCGAAGGCGGCGATCGGGATCGGCCGGGACAGGTGGTAGCCCTGGGCGATATCGCAGTCGTAATCCCCGAGCAGGGCCAGGGCAGCCGCCGACTCGACGCCTTCCGCGACGATCGTCAGGCCCAGATTGTGGCCGAGATCGACCACGCTGTGCACGATCAGGCTGTTGCTCGTGTCTTCGGTCATCGTCATCACGAACGACCTGTCGATCTTGAGCTCGGTGACCGGCAGGTGCTTGAGCTGACCGAGACTGGTGTAGCCGGCGCCGAAGTCGTCGATGGACAGCCGCACCCCAAGGGCCGCCAGGGCTTCGAGCAGGCGCTGCGCACGGACCGGTTCGGTCATGATCGCGCTCTCGGTGACCTCGAGCTCAAGCAACTCGGCCGGCACGCCGGTGCTGGCGAGCAGCCCGGCGACCTCGTTCGGCAGACCCTCGTCGAGCAGGTTGCGAGCCGACAGGTTGACCGACACCATCAAGGGCTGCCCGGCGTCCAGCCACGTCTTGGCCTGCGTCAGAGCCGCGTCCAGGACATACGTCGTGAGCGGCTTGATCAGGCCTGTGTGCTCGGCCACCGAGATGAAGGCATCTGGGAAGACCAGGCCCCGGTCGGGGTGCTGCCAGCGCACGAGTGCCTCGGCGCCGACCACCTCACCGGTGTTGATGCTGACCTTGGGCTGGTAGTGCAGCAGCAGCTGGTCCAGCTCCAGGGCGCGGCGCAGCTCGCCGAGCAGCGCCAGCTTGGCGGGGCTGTGTCCGTTGAGTTCGGCGTTGTAGACACAGACCCCGAGGTTCTGGGCCTTCGCGGCGTACATCGCGATGTCGGCGCGCTGCAGCAGCGTCGTTGGATCGTCACCGTGCTCGCCGGACAGCACCACCCCAATGCTGGCTTCGATGTCGAGCGCGACGCCCTCCACCGTGAACGGTGCCGCGAGGGCCAGCAGCAGTTTGCGGGCGACCTCGACCGCGGCGGCGAGGTTGGTGACATCGGGGAGCAGAACGGCGAACTCGTCGCCGCCGAGCCGGGCGATCGTGTCGACCTCACGGAGCCCCGAGCGCAGGCGCGGACCGATCTGAGTGAGCAGCCCGTCACCGTGGTGATGGCCGAAGGTGTCGTTGACCTCTTTGAACCGGTCCAGGTCGACCAGCAGCAACCCGGTCGCGTCGTCGTGCCGCTTCGTGGCGAGCAGGGCCTGGTCGAACCGGTCGGCGAGCAGCAGCCGGTTGGGCAGACCGGTGAGCGCATCGTGCAGCGAGTCGTGCATGGCCCGGGTGCGTTCGATGTCGAGTTGCCGCCGGTGGCCGCGGGTGACCGAGGTCAGCAGCGCCGCGAGCAGCAGCCCGCCGAGGAACAGGATCGGGGTGAGTCGGCTGGTGAGCATCTGCAGGTGCCCCAGGTGCGCCAACTGCGCCTGGGCGACGGTGTCCTGCGCATCGGCCGCCGTGACCACGATCTTCTGGATCACCGCGAACGACGGGTCGACCTCATTGCGGCCGAGCGCGCGGGCCAGCGGTTCGTCGCCGGCCTCCACGGCGTTGTACAGCCGGCCGATTGTTTCGAGGTAGGTGCGGTGTGCGGCCAGGATCCCGGCGACCTTGGTCTGGTCCCGCGCGGTGCCGTCTCGCCGGAGTGCGGCGAGCGCACTGAGCAGCTCGTCGTCGGCTGCGGTGTACCGGTTGCGCACCTCGGGGCGGGCTTCGAGCTGGAAGTAGCGTTCGAGAGACTGCTCGTTTGACAGCGCGGCCGCAGCGCGGTCGTAGCTGTGCGACAGCCGGCTTGCCACCGCTGCCCGGTCGGCCGCGTTGGCGGTGGCTTGGGAGGACCAGATCGCGAAGGCGCTCACCGCCAGCAGGATGAGGACGAGTCCGATGCCCGCCACCCGGCTGCGTCGCGCGATCCGGTCGTCGGCGTCGTGCCCGACCGGCGGCCTGGAGCCTGCAGGCTGGGCGGCAAGGCTCATCAGGTTCCTTACTGGCAGCCGGGCGACGGCTAACGGGAGGTCGACACCTGCTCATCGGCTGGTCCCGGCCGCCCCTTGACCAACCGCACGGCGGTCTCACCCGAGCGCGACCCAGCAGCCTGCCCGGTCAGCCGAGGGTGGCGCCGAACAGCAGGCCCAGCAGGTAGGTCGTGGCGGCTGCCCCTGCCCCGACGGCGAGCTGACGCAAGGCGCGGCGCAGCGGCGGACCGCCCGACAGCATCCCGACGACGGCTCCTGTGAGCATCAGGGCGAGCCCCACCAGCACGGTCGCGGTGAGCAGTGCCGTGGCCCCGCGCAGGCCGACCAGGAACGGCAGGACGGGCACAACCGCGCCCGAGGCGAAGAAGCTGAAGCTGGACACGGCCGCCCCAAGGCCGGTGCCGATGAGGTCGTGACCGGCCGATTGACCGACGCTGTCCGGGGCGCCGGCTGGCTGGTGGCCACCGAGCAGCGCATCGGCCCTGCGCTGGGCCTCGTCCGGTGGGATCCCCCGGGCCCGGTAGACCAGCGCAAGCTCATTGGCGTCGACGTCGAGATACGGCAGCAGGACGCCGGGCCCCGGTCCGGGCGTCGACGCGGCGAGCAACTCGCGTTGCGAACGCACCGAGATGTATTCGCCGGCAGCCATCGACAGGGCGCCGGCCAGCACGCCGGCGAGGGCGGTGAGCAACACCGCAGCGGTGCCGGCGCCGCCGGCGCTGACGCCGAGGACCAGGGCGAGGTTGCTTACCAGCCCGTCATTGGCGCCGAACACCGCGGCGCGGAACGTCCCGGAGACCCGCTCGCGGCCGCGGGCGGCAAGGCCGCGCAGGACCTCTTCGTGGATCCTTTCGTCGGCGGCCATCGTGCGGGTGGCGTCGCTGTCCGTCTCGTAGGTCGATCGGCTTTCGGCCCGCTGCGCCAGCGCGAGCACGAACACCGAGCCGAACCGCCGGGCGAGCAGCGCCAGCAGCCGGAGCCGCAGATCAGCTCGACCGGCGTGCGCAGCCTGACTCCCGAGCAGCCCTTCCCAGTGCGCGATGTGGCGCTCTTCGGCCTCGGCGATCGCGAGCAGGATCTCCCGGTCCTCGCCAGACTGTCGGGCCGCGAGATTGCGATAGAGCATGGCCTCGACGCGTTCATCGGCGAGCCGCTGACGCCAGCGCCGGACCTCCGCCGGGCCTGCCTCTGGCGCTGTCACGTCAGCCTTGCCAGGGGTCATGAGGACCAAGGTAGGCAACCCCGGCTCGGCGGGCGCGGTGGGCCTTGGCGGCGCCGGCTCGATCGCCCGCGCGGCGTCAGTCGAGGTCGCGGCGGGAGAACAGGGCGACCCCGACCAGGACGATGACGGCGGTCACGCCCGCGAGCACCAGGCCCCCATGGAAATTGGTCAGGTGCAGCTGCCGGCTGGTCTGGAGCCGCCGCGGGCGTCGACGACGGTGTCGCTGATGAACAGCCGGAGCCCGTCGTGATGCAACAGGCGCATTGTCGGTGATCAGCCACTCCTGCCAGCGGGGACGCAGGACGCGCAGCGCATTCTCGACCACGGCAACGTGGCCGAAGCCGACGCCGAACGCGGGCGCGGTGTTGCGCAGGAGGTTTGCGACACCGAACCCGAGCAGGCCGACCAGGACGACGA
>JAYUMN010000205.1:0-5579 GCA_043762595.1 Frankiales bacterium | reverse complement strand
TGTATACGTAATACTTCGACGATGTCGCTGCTCGTCCGGATCGCGGAGGACGAACTGCGTGAGCGCGGCCCAGATGTTCTTGGGGTCTTCTGCCTACAGCTACTACGTGAAGACCTTCCCGGAACGTCAGCGACAAATCAGCCTGCCCGTGTTCCCTGTGCGTCGGCGCTGCCGACCCCCGAGTACGGCGCGGCCCTCCCACCGGAAGGGGCGGCGTCGTGGCGTGGGTGAGTAAGCGCAAGGCGTCCGACGGGTCGCCCCGGTACCTGGCGAACTACCGCGACCCGACCGGCGCCAAGCGCTCCGCGGGGACGTTCCGCAGCCGCCCCGATGCTGAGCGGGCTGGGCACGCCGCGGAGATCCGGATCGGCGAAGGCGCGTGGGTCGACCGGACCGCCGGCAAGATCCGTTTCACCGACTACGTCGAGACGTCCTGGTGGCCCCCTCTCGCGCACCTGGAGTTGACCACCAAGGCGGCGTACCGGAGGAACCTGGACGCTCACTTCCTGCCGTTCTTCGGCCGCTACCCGATGGCCGCGATCACCCCGCCGGTGGTGCAGGACTGGGTCGCCACCGCCCAGCGGGGCGGGCTGCCGGCACGGTCCATCCGGAAGTGCCACACCATGCTCAGCTCGGTCTTCAAGGCCGTCCACCGTGACCGGGTGATCGGCGACAACCCCTGCGAACGCACGATTCTGCCCAAAGTCATCACCACAACGAGGGAGACCATCGACCCGGCCCAGTTCGAGAAGCTCCTGGCAGCGATTCCGGAACGGCACCGGGTCCTGCTGCTGGTCGGGATCGAGACCGGGATGCGCTGGGGTGAGCTCGCCGCCCTGCGCCCCCGACACCTCGATGTTGAGCACGACCGGTTGACGGTGCAGGAGACGATCGTGGAGATCAGCAAGAAGAACTCCCCCACCGGCCAGCGCTACACCCTCAAGGCCCACCCCAAAAGCGACCAGCGCCGCATCCTCAAGATCAGTGCTGAGCTGACCGGGTTGTTGGTCGAGCGCATCGCCGCCCGCGGGATGCAAGACGATGATCTGCTGTTCCCCTCCACCCCTCGGAACCCGCAGCAGCCGACCTCGCGGAACACCTTCCGGACCAAAGTCTGGCGACCCGCCGTCCTTGCCGCCGAGCTCCCCACCACAGTACGGATGCACGATCTCAGGCACGCGCATGCCTCATGGCTGCTCGCCGGCGGCGCGGATCTCAAGACCGTGATGGACAGGGTCGGGCACACCCAAATCAGCACCACCCAGCGCTACCTCCACGCCCTCGACAGCGCCGACAACACCGCCCTCGAAGCCTTTAGACGCACCCGCGACCGACACCTCAGCACCCACCCGGAGCCCGTGCCCCATCCCAGGACCGAGCCCGACCCAGCGGCGCCGGAGCAAGACGTGGCCGCCGTGTCAGCGGAGGGCGCTATGCCGGCGGCCTGCCGGTGAGTAGTCGTTGGCGGGTGTACTCGTACAGGCCGTCGAAGAGCCGGTCGGTGACGGTGAGGGTGTCGTCATCGTGGTCGCTGATCAGGCTGACGCCGCGGATGAGGGCATCGAGGCCGGGCGCGAGTGGTTGGTCGTAGCGGTCGTCGGCGAGGTCGGCCTCATGAACGGTCCTGCCCAGTTCCTCCAAGGCCGGGTCGGCCGTGAGCTCAAAGTGCTTCAGAGCGGTCTCGAACGTGCAGTCACCGTGGTGGTGGCCGAGCTGAACGCCGCGCATGTCGAACGGCGTCCCGTCCGCGGGGACGTCGGCGGGGTCGGTGATGAACATGAACTCCGCGTGCGGGTCGACAAACCGGCGGATCAGCCAGGCGCAGGCGGCCCTGTCGACGTGCACACCGGCGCGAGTCGCCCACTTCACTGCGACACCCGCTCGACATCGGGGGTGGCAAAAGCCGCGACCGCGCGTTCCGCGACATCGCGCCGTGCGGAGCCGAAGAAGTCCCGGGCCTGGATGCGATGCAGCTCCCGCCGCAGCCGGCCGGCACCGCGCCCATCGGCTTGCGGGCCGCCGGAAGCGAGTTGCCCTGTTTCAGCGACGACCGAGTCATACTCGGCGTCGACGGCGACGGTCATCCTGGCAACGAGGGCTTACTGGCTTGCCTTGTCGGCGGGGCGGCCGAGCCAGACGGCGGCCTCCCCGTCGTGCTCGAGGACCTCCTCCGCGACCCACTCCAGGGCCTCGCGGGTGCGGGCGTCGGCGGGTAGCGCCACGACGCCATCGGAGACCTGGACAACGCCGAGGCGTTTGAGCTTGCGCCACACCGTCGAGCGGGGACACCCGCACCAACGCGGTGCTCGCCACCATCACCGGGCTGCCGACGGTGACCGGCGTGATCGTGATGCCCGCGCTGCACCGGGTGTTCGCCAGCGTCGCCGGGGCCGGGCAGGTCGTGATGCTCGACGAGGACACCGCGCACGTGCTGACCCGGGCTCCCGCCGGTCAGTTTCCGGACGGCCTTACCTACGTCCCCTCCACTGGGCAGGTGTGGGTCAGCGATGAGAGTGGCGGTGTCGAGACCGTTCTGGAGGCGCACACGGGGCAGCGCGTCGCGACCGTCCAACTGGGTGGGGAGGCAGGCAACGTCCGCTACAACCCAACTACCGACCAGGTCCTCGTTAATGTCCAGAGCCGCGACGAGGTCGGGATCCTGGACCCGCGCACCCGCGCCATCGTGCGCCGGGTCAAGCTGGGGGGCTGCGACCACCCGCACGGGCTGATGCTCGACGGTGCTCGAGCGTTCGTGGCCTGCGACGGCAACAACCAGCTGCTCATCACCACCCTCACGTCAGCTCCTCCGAAAGGAACCCGGTCGTGACCTCCACGACCGGCGGTCAGGACCGCAAGGCTCGGCTCGCGGCCGCCAAGGCAGCCGCCACCGGGGTTGAGCGCCGTGTCGCCGCAGACCGGCCCGCCGTCGTGGGCCGCACCGGACCCGAGCCAAATGACAACTTTGGTGCAAGCCGCCCGGTTGCCGTTCCGAAGTGCGGAGATGCTGGCGGTGCACTTCCACGCCCGCCTGGACGTGACTGTGAACGGCACACCTGTGGTGGTGCCGAGGAATATCGGGATCGGCACCAGCGGTCTGTCGCCGCTGCACACTCACGACCCGACCGGCATCGTGCACATCGAATCCGGCGATGCGATGGGATTCACGCCCGACCAGTGCTCCACCGAATCAAACATCCGCCTGACCAGCAAGTGCCTCGGCGGACTGTGCGCCGACAGCAGCCATCAGCTCACGGTCTTCACCAACGGCAAGCCCGACACCGGCGACCCCGCGCCGTCCCGCTCGGGACGCATCTGGAGACCGCCATCGAGTCCGGGCCACATGGGCATCTGCCCGCCCCGCCGAGCGCCAATTCGTTCCCGGCCGGGCTGTGAGGCGGTGACTGGCCGGGCCATGCCGCGTTGGCCGTTGGGTCGGGATGCGACCCTGCTGATCTCCGGGCAGGCCGTCCGGGCCGCAGGGTACGGCTTCACCGCCGTGCTGCTCGGAGCCCTGCTGGCCGCTCGTGGCAACAGCCACCTGCGCGCTGGTGTCGTGCTGACTGCGAACATCGCCGGCATCGCCCTCGCCTCCCTGATGGTCGGAGTGCTCGCGGATCGGGTCGGCCGGCGGCGCAGCTACGGCGGGTTTTTCCTGTCGGTCGCGGCTGCCGGGGCGGTGGTCGCGGCCGGCGCCCCGTACTGGGTGCTGCTGCTGGTGGCGCTGACCGGAGCGCTGTCGACCGACGTGGTGGATAACGGTCCGGCGACCACGCTGGAGCAGGTGATGCTCGCCGCCGAGGACGCCGGTACCGCCCGCGTGTACGGCATCTACAACGCCGTCGGTGCCGCCGCCGGTGCGCTCGGCGCGCTCGGCGCCGCATTGCCCGGGCAGGCCGGCCGGTCCGGCAGCGGCGCAGTGTCGGCCGGCCTGTTCGCCGTGCTCATCCCGGTCCGGCTCGTCGGGACGCTGCTGGCCTCGCGCCTTTCTGCGGGGGTCGAGGTCAACGACCAACCCGCTGACGTCGCGGGCGCCGTCACGGGCCGGGCGCGGCTCGGGCCGTCTCGCCACGTCGTACACCGGCTCGCGGCGCTGTTCGCCGTCGACGCTGCCGGTGGCGGCCTGGTCACTGTCCTACCTGTTCGCGGAGCGCTACCACGCCACCGTCATCGAGTTGGGCTGGTTGTTCTTCACCGTCGCGGCGGTGCAGACGCTGTCGGTGGCGCCGGCGTCGCGGCTGGCCCGCCGGTTCGGGCTGGTCGCCACGATGGTTGGCACCCACCTGCCGAGCAACGTGCTGCTCGCCGCAGTCGCTTTCGCACCGACGCTGCCGGTCGCGGTTGTGCTGTTGCTGGCCCGCACGACGCTGTCGCAGACGGATGTGCCGACCCGGCAGGCACTCGTGATGACCGTGGTGACCCCGGCAGAGCGCACCGCCGCGGCCGCGGTCACCCACGCCGCCCGTTACACCGTGCGACCACTCGGACCACTGGTCGCCGGCCTGATGCAGCAGCTCTCGCTCGGAGCACCGCTGCTGGTCGCCGGGACCGTCAAAGCCGGCTACGACCTCGCACTGTGGCGCTTCGCCCGGCACCTGCTGCCGCCCCGAGCCGGACAGTCCGACGCTGCCACCGGAGTGGCGTCATGATCGTCTGCCTGCGCGCCGTCGTCACACCTGCCGTGTGGCAGCAGCGCTACCTAGCCTGGATCACCGCCGGCCGGAAAGTCCGTGAGCAGCACGGCATCCTCGCCGAGCTGGTCTGTGAACCCGCTGTTGCCGGGGGCGACACCGTCGTGATGACGATCTGGCCCAGTCATCAGGTCTTCGACGCCTGGATCGCCACACCGCAGCGCGACGCGCTGACCGCCAGCGACGTCCACCAGGCCGTCGACTACTTCCCCGTCACCCGGTACGACGTCACCGGCGGGTATCTCAACCTGCCCGGCCTCACCCTTCACCAGCCCACCGCACCTGATCCCGAGGAGATGCCATGAAGTGGGTCACCCGCGCCCGTCCGAAGACCGACCAGATCGCCTGCCCCTGGCTGATCCGGCGCTTCATCGACCCCGAGGCCGACATCCTGTACGTCCCGGCGGACCAGGTCCTGACTGTCGCCGAACGGCAGGGTGCGCACAGCTTCGACGCCCCGGGCGCCCGCTACGAGCACCGGGACGGCAAGTGCACCTTCGAAGTGCTGATCGACGAAGACGACCTGGCATCGGATCCGGCATTGGTCCGACTCGCCCAGATCGTCCACGCCGCCGACATCGACGCCGACCTGCACACCGACCCCGCCGGCCCCGGCCTGTTGGCCATCGGCCTGGGCGGTCTGGACGTCGAAGCCGACGACCACCGGCTGCTGGAGCGGGCGACCTTCGTCTACGACGCCCTCTACGATTGGTGCGCACAGCATGTCGCGCGGGCGTCAGCGTGAGCGCACCGATCAGCTACGACGACCTGCGCGCCGAGACCGTCGTGGCTGTCGCGAAGCTGATGGCGGCCGCCGCGATCACCGCACCTACGTCCGGCGGGCAGCTGTTCTTAACCGGCAAGCAGAACTTCCTAGAGACCGTCATCATC
>JAYUMN010000204.1:0-4210 GCA_043762595.1 Frankiales bacterium | reverse complement strand
GCCGCACCGACCGACATCGTCAACGGTAGGGACCCGTTGGCGGGCTACCGCAAGAACTTCGGCGGCAGCAAATACTCCGTTCGGATCGAGGACAACGATGTGTTGCTGACGCTGCGCAGTGACTTGCCTGGCTACCTTGACGATGTCGAGATGTGGCTGAAGGGCAGCAATAGTCTAAATGGCCAGAGCGTGCCCTCCCCCCAGTTCGGCGCGCCGCTGACCTGGACTTCCAGCCGGGACATGTTCGTCCAGATCGGGTTGCCGGCGAAGTTGGCGGCGGCCGCTGGACTGTCCTACGCCAACCTGATCCTGCCGGACTCACCGATGTGGTTCGGGTTTGCCGATCAGCAGACCAACGGCGCTGGTCCGGCCGCGATCACCTGTTTCCAGGGCACCAGCTCCGCGGCCCTCACCAGCGTCACGTCACCTGGGGACTACATGTGGAACGGCACCATCCAGGTGTTGAACCACAACATCGATGACCTGGTCGAGTGGTACAAGCCGGACATGCGCACGGAGTTGCAGTACATGTTCCGGCCGACCCACGCCTTTGGTGGGAAGACGACGCCGTTCTGGCCGAATGAGAACTTCGGCACCGGGGACGCTGCGCTCGGGGCGCAGGGCATCGGCACCCCCGGTAACGTCAAACGCCTGGGTCACTTGGCTTGTCTGCAGCGGTCCTCTCGGGCCGCGGACGGCACCCCGATGCACGCCCGGATGGACGGTCCTGGTTTCGACCTGATGGACGTCGGCGGCACCGGCATCGACGGCCTGGTGAACACCCCGAAGCTGCAGTTCTCGGCGTTCGTGCCGACCGCGGACTTCTTCAACCGGATGCGCCACAACCAGTCCTCCCCGGACCTGGTCGACCAGTATGGCGTCAGCCAGCATGAGAACGGGGTGGAGCGGTTCATCACCGCGACCCGGCGGCAGAACTTCCTGATGCCGCCCCGGCTCAACCGGGTGTTCCCGCTGCTCGAGAAATGAGCTGACGGCCAACCGCCGGCCCGGTGTCACCTGCCCAGTCAGGTGACACCGGCCGGTCGGTGACCAAGACCTGCCCGCGCGGTCCGGGATTTCGACCAGCACCATTTGCATCGGCCCAAGGAGCTCCGACGTGCCCATTGTTGTCATGGCTGGCGTCAGCCACCACACCGCAGGGTTGGCGGAGCTGGAACAGTTCACCCTGACCGCCGCCGGTCGCGCACTGTTGCTGCGGCGCGTGCTGGCTGAAGGTTTCGCCGAGGCGGCTGTGCTGTCCACCTGCAGCCGGGTGGAGCTGTATGCCATCGGTGCTGAACCCGACGCGCCGAGCCAGGTTGCAGCCGACCGGCTGCGCCGGCTCCTGATCGAAACTGTCGGCGAGGATGCCGGCGCCGCCGGCTGTGCGGCGCGCCATGGCGACCAAGCCGTCACCCACCTGTTCCGGGTCACCGCTGGGCTGGACAGCCGCCTGATCGGTGAGAGCGACATCCAGGCCCAAGTCAGCGCGGCAGCACACGGCGCTGTCGGCACGCCGCGTGATCTGCCGCGGCTGGTCACCGCGGCGCTGGCCGCAGCCCGGTCGGTGCACGCAAGGACAGCCCTGGGCGGGGTCGGGCGATCCCTCGGGGTGCGGGCGCTGGAACGCGGTTTGGCGGTGGCCGGTCCGCTGCTGGACCGGCGGGTAGTCATCGTCGGTTCCGGGACGATGGCCCGGCTGGTGGTGCAGGCGGTCGCGGCCCGCGACCTCATCCCGGTGCTGCTGGCCCGGGACCTGATGGCCGCGCAGCGGCTGCGCGGCGACGGCGCGCACCTACACCCGATGACGGAGCTGGCATCTGAATTGGCGCAGGTCAGCTTAGCGATCGTGGCTACCTCCGCAGACCATCAGCTCATCACCGCTGAGCAGGCCCACCGCGCGGCGCACCGCAGGGCCGGCCGGCCGCTGACGATCGTGGACCTGGCCGTGCCGCGTAACGTCGACGCAGCCGTCGGCGCGGTCGCTGGCGTCGTGCTGCTGAACGTCGATGCGTTGCACGACAGCGCGCCGGACAGCGTTCTGCAGGAGCAGATCGAGCTCGCTGAACAGCTCACCGCCCAAGCCGCCGGGCAGTACGCGACCGACCAGCGGGTGCGGGCCGCTGGGTTGTTCGTCCATCAGCTGCGCGAGCAGGTCAGCGCCCGCTGCCGCCAGCAGCTGCTTGCCGTCACCGGCGACGCCCTGGACCTGGCCACCTTGGACCGCGCCACCCACGCAGTGCTCGGGCCGGTCCTGCACGCCCCGAGCGTGCTTATCAAAGCAGCCGCCGCCGACGGCGACACCGCGCTACTGAACCGGCTCGCCGACGCCTACCGCACGTCACCTGCTGCGCTGCCACCGGCGGCGGTGACCCAACGCGCTGCTGACTGGGTCACCGACCTGGCCACCAGCTACCAGCCTCCCGATATGTCCGCAGGCCAGCTCGACCAGAGCTGGCCCTGCTGACCCGCGCAGCCCGACCCGGCAGATCGCTGCCCGGCACCACCCGACCCGGCACATCGCTTATCCGTCAACTGTTGAAAGGACCCCTCTCATGGGCGAGTTCAGTCCCTGGCACCTGCTCATCGTTGCCATCGTGTTCGTCGTGTTGTTCGGCTCCAAACGCCTGCCCGACGCCGCCCGCTCCCTGGGCCGGTCTATGCGGATCCTGAAGGCTGAGACCGCTGGTCTGCGCGGCGATCAAGACAACCCTGCTGACCCACCGAGCCAGCCGGCGCGGACCCAGGTGCTGACCGCCGCACCAGCCGTGGGCAGCGGCACTGCCACGGCTACCTCACCGGCGTTCAGCCCAGCCCCGCAGACGGCAGTCAGCGGCCCGGTCTGAAACACGCGCCGGCCCGGTTTGAACCACGCGCACCCACCGCCTATCCACGACAGCCAGGAGCCCTCGATGGGTCCAACGAACCGCAGTCGCCGTTTGCGAGAAGGCGGTCGCCCCGATCCCGACGCCATGCCACTGGCCCAACACCTCGGGGAGCTCCGGAAGCATCTACTTCGGGCGCTACTCGCTCTCGCCGTCGGCGCCGCAGCAGCCTTCGCGGCCTTCCACCCGGTCTTTCATCTGCTCACTGCCCCGTACTGCGCGCTCCCGATCAGTCGCCGACTCGGTGGCACCGGCTGTTTTCTGGTCGTCTTCGGCGTGCCGGATGCCTTTCTGCTGCGGATCCGCATCTCCATCTTCGCTGGGGCACTGCTGTCCGCGCCGGTCTGGCTTTACCAGCTCTGGGCTTTCATCGCCCCCGGGCTACACCGGCGGGAGCGGCGCTGGGCGGTGTCGTTCGTCGCCGCCTCCGTCGTGCTGTTCAGTGCCGGCGCGAGCGCCGCCTACGCAACCCTTGGCAACGGCCTGGCGCTGCTGCTCGGATTCGCCGGTTCTGACGTCACCCCAGTGCTGGAAGTCACCCGCTACCTCAGCTACATCACCATGATGATCATGGTCTTCGGGTTCTCATTCGAGTTCCCATTAATCCTGGTCCTACTGAACCTGGCCGGCACCTTGAGTTCAGCCCGGCTGCGGCACTCCCGTCGGCTGGTGATCTTCCTGCTGTTCGCGTTCGCCGCGGTCGCTACCCCTAGCCAAGACCCCATCACCATGCTGGCGTTAGCCGTTCCGCTGTGCTTGCTCTACGAACTCGCGGTCTTGATCACTCGGATCGTTGATGCGCACCGGGCTAAACGCGCCGCCGCCGCACTCCCCGACGACCTGGCCTCAGACCTGGCATCGCTGCTCATCGAGCAACCCGAGCCCGCCGAGCAGCACCGCTGACACCGGTCTGCGCCGACACCGCACGCCAAGCAGCTCCTAGACACAGGACGGACGAGACATGTTCAACTCCATCGGCTGGGGTGAGCTCCTGTTACTGCTCGCCGTCGGCCTGATTGTTTTAGGACCCGAACGACTGCCCACCTACGTCGCTGAGGGCGTTCGGCTGCTGCGCAGACTCCGTGAGCTCAGCGCCAACCTCACCAGCGAACTCCGGGAACAACTCGGCCCGGACCTCGCCGCACTCACCACCACAGCCACCACCACCGGAGGTACTCCCGCCGGAGGCATCACCACCACAGCCACCACCACCGGAGGTACTCCCGCCGCTGTTACCGCCGGGACCGACATTTACCAGCACGTGCCACGCCACCCCATGTTCGATGAGCTTCCCGACACCGCCGCACCCAGCGAACCCGCACCAG
>JAYUMN010000203.1:0-9187 GCA_043762595.1 Frankiales bacterium | reverse complement strand
GCGCCGTCCAGGACCGGGGCCGCGCCGTCCAGCGCATGCTTGACGGTCTGCCCGCCGAGCCCCTTGGCCTTGAGCTCGAGCCGGACCAGGCCACTCTCGACGTAGGTCCTGGTCCGCGCCTTGAACCGGCGACGGACCTCCTGGGCGTGCTGGCGATAGCAGAGTAGGTCGGGGGTGTCGTAGTAGGTGGTGGCGTAGGTGCAGCCGCGGGCGCCGTCGAACTCGAGCACGGCGACCCGGCCGGTGAACTCGGCCATCACCTGCTCGAGCAGGCGCTCCGACAGGACGTACTTGCGGTCCTGACGGGCTTGCAGCGAGCTGGCGGCGGACAGCTCGGCGAGGGAGAGCCCGGGCAGGTGCGCGGTGTCGACGCTCATCGCTGCCCGACCAGGTACTCGGCGGGTGCGGCCGGCCGGTGCCGGACCTCGACCTTGGTGCTCTCACGTAGGTAGTCGACCTCGACCACCTTGGTGTGCAGGACCTCGGCCGACAGCCGCGTCTCGAGGTCGAGCCGCAGCGCCGCTTCCCCGCCGTACACACGGTCCAGCACCACCAGGGTGGTGGAGCTGCCGTCGTGCAGCGCCGGTGAGTCGACGAAGTACATCGTCAGCACGATCGCCACGTCGAGCGCGGCGGACAACCCGAGCGGCCGACCTGGCAGCGCGTTGACGAGCCCGGTCGCGAGGGACAGGAAGAAGTAGGCGATCTCCACGTTGTTGTAGGCCTCGCTACGCAGCCGGATGATCGAGAGCACGCCGAAGACTCCGAAGCCGACCCCGGCCGAGAGCTGGCTGTGCGACAGGAACGTGAGGACGGCGAACAGCCCGACGTTGAAGGCGACGTAGACGGCCATCAAGTCCTGCCGGCGGTGCCGCCGCAGAAACAGTCCGGCGGCCAGGACGCTGATCGTGGCGAGGTCCAGGCACGCGCGGATGAGCCCCTCCGCCAGGGCCTCCGAGCCCCTCATGCCAGCGCCGCCGAGCACTGCAGCCCCGACACGAGCATGATCGGATGGATCTCGACCTCATCCGGAGCAGCCCCGCGGGCGTTGTCGTCGACGTTGTCGCCGCGGTGCGGGATGTCCAGGAAACGAACGCCGGTGAGGACGGCCTTGCCCACGAGCGGCCGCTTCTTGGCGGTGAAGGGGCCACAGGCGCGGACGACCTCGTCGCGGGCGGCGGCGAGCGCCGCCCGGTCCGCGGCGCTCGTGCCGGCGTGCAGACAACCGGCAGCCGGCAGCTCGGCAATCATGGTCTCGGCTGGTTTCCCGGGCGCGTGTACGACGAGCTGCAGGTCGCCGTCGTGGACGAGTTTGCCGTTGCTGAACTCGACGCGCACCGAGACCGCCTGGGTCTCCCAGTGCGCCTGGCGCGGGGTCTTGGCGGTGACGGCTGGGGGTTTGGCGGTGCGCAGCTGCTGGACAGTCATCGGCGCCGCGGTGTGTTCCACCTGCACGGCGCCGGGGTCGGCCAGGGTCTTGACCGGCCACCGAGCGCCGGTGCAGGCGCCGCTGGCCGGGCGGGCGAGTACACCAGCGGTGAGCGTCGCACCGACGAGTGCTGCGACCACAGCGACGAGCTGCGTTTGGGTCCGATGGCCCGGGGGCATGGGCTGGCCTCGCTCCTGTCTCGAGTGACGGAATCGTGCCCCTGGTATCGAGGACGGTCGCCCAAGGGTTACGCGTGGTCTACCGTGCGTTCACCTGGCGTCCACCTTCGTGGCCGGCCCGGAGGCGCCTGATGGCGTCCTGTGTGACGCTGGTCTCGCTCGTGTTGGGACGCTCACGAACCAAGGTGAGGAGGCCACGTCGATGTCGCCTGGTCGAGCCGGTCCGTCCACCTGCACCGACGACGTTCTCCGGCATGCGCAGGACGGCCACTCCTGGGCGCTCCGGACCCTGTACGACGACTTCGCCCCCCGGATCGCGGGCTACCTGCGGGCGCGGGGCGCTGTCGACCCGGATGATTTGACGAGCGAGGTGTTCCTCGGTGTCCTGCCACGGTTGGCGACCGTTACGGGTGGAGCGGCCGGGCTGCGGTCGCTGCTGTTCTCAGTGGCGCACGCGCGGCTGGTCGATAGCGTCCGCGACCGGGCCCGTCGTCCCGCACCGATGGCATACGACGCGGCGACCGACCCCCGGACGGCTCCCTCTGCCGAGGACGACGCCGAGCACTTGATCGGTACCCAGCGGGCCGTGGCCATCCTCGCCCAACTGCCAGCGTCGCAGCGGGAGGTGCTCTCCCTGCGCATCCTCGGTGACCTCACGGTCGAGCAGGTCGCCAGCGTCCTCGGCACCACCGAGGGGGCGGTCAAGCAGCATCAACGTCGCGGTCTGCTCGCGCTCCGGGCCCTTGTCGACGAAGGGGCGGTAACCCTGTGACCGTCACCGGCGATGACCGCTTCGACATGTCAGAGATGTTGTGCGCCGACACTGCCGAGGCCTTTCTGGCCGACGGCTCGATTCCGGACGGGTTCGACTCCGTCGCCAGCCTGCTCGATGACCTCCGGGTGCTGCTCGAGGGGCCTGCGCCGCACCCGAGCGCCGCCCTCGCCCTGCTGCTCGACGGGACGGGTCCTGTCGCGGTCTCCGATCTGGCGGCCCGCCGGACCCGGCGCGCAGCCGGGCTCGGAGTGACGGCGGCTCTGGTCGGCTTGGTTACGCTCGGTTCGGCAGGCGTCGCCGCCGCCAACGGTCGGCTGCCGAAGGCGACGCAGGATGCCGTCGCGGATGCGATCGAGGCCGTCACACCGTTCACGGTCCCGCATCACCGGCCGAGCGATCGCCACGTCTCGCCAGCGGACTCCCCGCCGACCGCTGTCGGGACGGTGTCGAGGGTGGTTGCGCGTCCTAGGCCGGCCGAGCCGGGCGGAAGCACGGCGGCGGGTACTCGTGACAACGAGAGTGCGACGGTGGCGGGCAGCCAGCCCGCGGGCGGTCGCAAGGACGGCAGCGGCCCGGAGCGCGCCACGACGGATGTCGGGTCTGAGACGCCGACTTCGGAGACCGCCGGGGTCGGTCGCTCCGGTGTCGGTGGATCTAACGAGGCAGGCGGACAGCCGGCTGGTCCTTCCGGCGGCGCGGACGGCCACGGTGCGACCGACGAGCGCTCGGGTGGATCGGTGGCGAGCTCCGCGCCCGGGTCGTCGGGTGGGTCATCGTCGGCAACGGGGTTGAGTCCGGCCGGTGAGGCTGCGCCGTCCGAGGGGTCTGCTTCGAGCGGCAGCGCCGGCTCGTCAGATGGTTCCGGTGCCGCCGGCCCGGGGACCTCTACCGGCCCGGGGACCTCAGGTGGCTCGGGGACCTCAGGTGGCTCGGGGACCTCAGGCAGCTCGGGGACCTCAGCTGGCCCGGGGACCTCAGGTGGCTCGAGCGGAGCGAACCTGCTCGACACGGACCCCTCGAGTGGCGGGGGCTTCGTCGCGCCTGGGTGATGCTGGGGAGGTACTTGCAAGAGGCAGGGTCACCGCAGTTGCCTGTTGCAGACGTGCCCCGCCATTTGAGGCCGCTGGATCTTCGTCCGACGCCTCGACGTGGCGGATGAGGTGAGCGCTTCTTGCCTCCGCGACTGGTGGCGGCAATCGTTGTCTTACCAGTCTCCAACCAAGCGGCGGAGCGTGTCATGACCCCGCCGGAGGTGCGTGATTCCGGTGGTACGAGCACAGATCGCGCTAGCGGAGGTCTAGCGCCGGCGGGGCTCACGCGGCGGTCCCCTGTCGGGACGCCGTTGCGTGCGCTGAGCCCAACCTTGCCGTAGCGCTTCGGCCGGCTCGTCGCCATCGATCGCGATACGACGATCCGTCGCCCCGCAGCGCTGTGACCCCGCCGCAGACGACCTCGCCATCACGACAACGGCGTGCTGGACCGAAACCGCGACAACGTCACCTGCGAGCGTCATGAGTGACGCCGGCGGTCATGTTCCCTTGGTGACGGTCATGACACCGGTCATCGAGGGCATCTCGGCGTGGTAGTAGCAGACGAACTGGTAGGCCCCTGGCTTGGCAAAGCCAGGGAAGGACGCCCGCTGCCCCTTTTCGAGATTGCCGGACGTATAGCTCCAGCCGGCCTTCGGGGCCGCGCTCCAGGTGTGGGCGACGTTGTCATCGTTGACGATCTCGACCGGCTGACCCACGACTACAACTGGCGCGGCCGGCGTGTAGGCGTAATTGCGGATGTGGATCAGCAGCGGCTTGCTGGCCCGGGCCGGCACCGACGGGTTCGCCGGGATGACGGCGGACGACGTGGCCGGCTGGGCCGGTACCGACGGGATGACGGCGGACGACGTGGCCGGCTGGGCCGACGGCGGCGTGCTCGCCGGGATGACGGCGGTCGGGCTGGCCGGCTGGGCTGGCGACGACGTGGTGGTCGTGCCGTTGGCGCAGGCACCAACCAGAAGGAAGACCGTGCCCAGCGACGTGAACCGCCGAAACAACCTCATCGTGGCACTGCGTACACGACGACGTTGTCGTCGTAGTGCTGGGTCTCCGAGTCGAAGCGACCACCGCAGGTGATCAGGACCAGCCGTGGGCGGGCCCCCTGCGCAAAGAGCTCCGCGACTGGCAGCGCTGCCTTCGCATACCTGCGACGGGCCACCACCGTGTAGCGGGTCGTCGTTCCGGACGCGTTCTCCACGCTGATCTCCTCACCCGGCTGCGCCTCACGCAGTCGGAACAGGGCGCCGAGCCCGCGCTCGGCGCTGTCGACGTGCCCGTCGATGACAACACTCCCGGAAAGCGCACCGGGTCGCCCGCTACCAGGCCACCAACCCAGCCGACGGGGGTCGTCTGGGACACCGAGTGACCCGTCGATGCCGACCTGGACGGGCTGTACGGGGGCGTCGACGTTCAGGCTGGGCAAGCGCAGCCGCACTGGCGCGGGGATGGCGGCGGCCGGCCGGCGGACCGCCGCCGGGGCAGGGGCCCCGGCGGCGGTCCACGGACGATCGACGAACGGGGCGCCGGAGGAAGGGACCGATCCGGTGTCTCGGGCAGCCCTTGCCTGCGCGATGTGCGCCACCAGCGGGATGCCGCCGGCCAGCAAACAGGCGAGACCGAGAATGAGCAGCATCCACAACGGACGCCGCCCGGTCAGGTCGCGCACCCGCGGCGGCACGGTCAGCGCCGGGCTAGCCGCCAGCTTGCGGCACCGGTCAGTCCGACGCCGGCCACGATCAGCACGAGCAGCGCACCGTCAGGACCGGACGTGCCGGCCTGCCCGCCGGAGCCCGCGTTGACGCTGCTGGGCGCGACACCAGTCGCGCCGGCCGAGCCAGCCGACGTCGAGGCCGCCGACAGCTGCCCCCGGACAGCGCCGGCCGGCGCCTTCGGAGTGTGGATGTTGACGTAGAAGCCGGCCGGATTCGCCTCGATGGACTTCGCGAGGGCTGCCGATGCCGTCACACATGCCTGGGCACCGTTGATCGTCTTGGCGTCGAGGGGCAACACGACCGGGCCGTCCTTGCCCGCGACGCCCTGGTGGATGTGCATGGCGACCGCGCCACTGACATTGCTGGTCACCTTGGCACAGACCTGCCCTGAGGTTGCGTCGACGGTCACCTCGGCGGTGCCCTTCAGGCTGGCGTCACCGGCCTTGGACTCGTTCGCGCCACTGAGATCGGCGTGCAGGGATGTGGTGGCGGCGAACGCGCTGCCGGCGGACAGGGCGAGCGCGCCGGCCGTGAGCACCGGGACGGCGACGGCGAGCGAGACGGCTCTGCGGATCATTTGCGGACCTCCTGGCGGCCGCGGCGGGGACAAGAGGTCCCTGGTGAGCCGACGCCCGTACCCGCGTACACGTCCGGAACCGGTGAGTGGTTCAGCACCGCTCGGCATCAGTGCGACGGCGCGCTGGCCAGGGTGGCCGTCGTGGTGTGAGCGGGCCCGTCCCGGAAGTAGCCGACGGTGAGGATGCTGCCCGGATCATGGGAGCGCACGCCGACGATGAGGCCGTTGGCCTCGGTGACCAGCCGGTCGCCGAGCTTGGTCACGACGTCACCGACCGGTAGCCCGGTCCGGGCCACCGGCCCTTCCGGCGGTGAGCCGCTGGATGGTCGCGCCAAGGCCAGGTGCACCGTCCGTCCTCGAGGCGCGTTACCGGTGTCCGTGCCGAGCTGGGCATGGGTTGCGTGGCCGGTCGCGATGAGCTGTTCGGCGACCCGTGCGCGCCGTCCGAGCGGGTCGCGAACCCGACACCGATGTTGCTACCTGGCTACCGCCGGTGCTCCAGGTCGAGGCAATGGCGCTGTTGATCCCGACGACGCGGCCGGCCAGGTCGACGAGCGCGCCACCGCTGTTGCCGGACTTGATCGTCGCGTCGGTCTGCACGGCGTCGACGACGGACTGCGCCGAGGCACCGGACTCGCCGGTCGCGAGCCCCATTCGTACCGCCCCGGGGAGCAGCAGGCCCCTTTGACGCCGCGGTGGGAGCCCGGTCAGGGCGGGCTCCGGCCGGATGACCGGCAGGACCGGGCAGAGCGTCCAGGCCGGTTCAGGCTGCCATCGGCTGAGGTCCTCGGATTTGGCACGAGATTGCCCCGCCGGTCCGGCAGGCGGTTGCATGCACGCTGGCAGGGCACACAACGCGTCCGAGTCGTGGCCAAGCCCCCACCACCTCGGCCACCGGCCCGCCCCGGGCGGCGACCCGGCGTACGGCTGCCTCTCGGCGGGCTCTTGACGGGCTCTCGACGCAGGACCACCATGTTCCGCAAAGAGCATCTTTGGCGCGCATGACGCAACAACGGAGCAGCATGGGACGGGCGGCATGACAGTCGACCACGATCAGCCGGGTGTGTCCGTGACGGCTGTGCGGCGGCCGCCCAGGTCATCGGCGGACCCGGCGCGTGCCAGCGAGCCGCAGCCGGCCATCTCGGTGCGGCACCTGTGGAAGGTGTTCGGCCCGAAGGCAGCGCAGGTCGCCGCCAGCCCCGAGCTGTGCGCGCTGTCCCGGCGCGAGCTGATGGACCGGCACGGCTGCACCGCCGCCGTGCGCGACGTGAGCTTCGACGTCGCCCCCGGCGAGGTTTTCGTCGTCATGGGCCTGTCGGGGTCGGGCAAGTCGACGCTCGTGCGCTGCCTGACCAGGCTGGTGCCGGCGACCTCCGGGGCGGTCATCATCGGCGGCAGCGACCTGCTGACCGCCGACGACAAGCGGCTGCGTGAGCTGCGCCGCAAGAGCTTCGCCATGGTCTTCCAGCACTTCGGCCTGCTGCCCCACCGCCGGGTGCTCGAGAACGTCTCGTACGGCCTCGAGGTCGCCGGTGTCGGCCGGGCGGACCGCGCGCGCCGGGCCCAGGAGGTGGTCGACCTGGTGGGGCTGTCGGGCTATGAGGGCTCCTACCCCGACGAGCTGTCCGGCGGCATGCAGCAGCGGGTCGGGCTGGCGCGGGCCCTGGCCGGTGACCCCGACATCTTGTTCTTCGACGAGCCGTTCTCGGCCCTGGACCCACTGATTCGCCGTGACATGCAGAACGAGGTCGTCCGGCTGCATCACGAGGTCGGCAAGACCATGGTCTTCATCACCCACGACCTCAACGAGGCGCTCCGGCTCGGTGACCGCATCCTCATCATGCGCGACGGCAGTCCCGTCCAGTGCGGCACCGGTGACGAGCTGATCGGTGCCCCTGCCGACGACTACGTGCGCGACTTCGTGCGCGAGGTCCCGCGCGCCGGGGTGCTCACGCTGCGCTGGATCATGCGTCAGGCCGGCCCGGACGACGCCCTCGATGGCCCCGAGCTCGGCCCCGACGTCGTCGTGCGCGAGGCGACCCGCGCGGTGTTGGCCGCGGACCGGCCGGTCAAGGTCGTGCGCAACGGGGAGCTGCTCGGCATCGTCGGGCACGAGGAGATCCTGTCGATCATCGCCAACGTCGACGAGACGCGCTGACGTGGCGACCGCGCTGGCGGTTCCCCCGGGGACGGCGACCGAGCGGGTCGCGACCGGCCCGGCCACTCGTCGCCGTCGGCCGGGCAAGCGGACGTGGGCCCTTGTCGCTCTACTGGGCTGGCTCGGCCTCTACGCCCTGCTCAAGGGCCGCGACACGCTGCTGCTCGACCAGGCCGAGCTCACCGGCTTCCACCGCAGTCTCAACGACTTCTCCGACTCGGTGGGTTCCGGCCGCAACACCAACCCGCTGTTCCTCTATGGGTTCAATGAGATCCGGCTCGTCATCGACACGGCGGTGTCGTTCCTGCAGGACCTCATCTCGCGTCCGTCCTACGGCCGGCCCGTGCCCGTCGTGGGCTGGCTCGGCGTGGTGGCCGTCGCGACCTACCTCGCCGCCGCGATCGGCACCTGGCGGGTGGCTGCGCTGACCGCCGCAGGCCTGCTGCTGATCGGCCTGCAGGGCCTGTGGAACGAGAGCATGGACACCCTCGCGCTGACCATGTCGGCGGTCGCCGTTTCGCTGCTGCTGGGCATCCCGATCGGCATCTGGGCAGGGCTTTCCGACCGCGTGCACCGCGTGCTGCTCCCGGTGCTTGATTTCATGCAGACGATGCCGACCTTGGTCTACCTCGCCCCGCTGACGTTGATCTTCCTGATCGGCCCGGCGTCGGCGACGATCGTCACGCTCATCTACGCGTTGCCCCCGGTCACCCGCCTCACGTCCTATGGTGTGCGTGCGGTCCCTGGCGAGATGGCCGAAGCGGCGATCTCGCTGGGCTCGACCCGTCGGCAGACGCTGACCAAGGTGCTGCTGCCGGTGGCCAAGCGCTCGATCGTGGTCGGGGTCAACCAGACCATCATGGCCGCGCTGTCGATGGTCACCATCGCGGCGCTCATCGACGCCCCTGGCCTGGGCAAGGTGGTGGTCAAGGCCCTGGAGACCCTCGACGTCGGTACGGCGTTCAACGCCGGCCTCGCCATCGTGGTCCTGGCGATCGTCCTGGACCGGGCGACGACCGCCGCGAGCTTGCGCTCGGAGGCCGCTCGCGTCCATGGGCCGGTCAGCCGCCGGCATCGTCGTACCGGGCTGGTGGCCGGCGGCGCCGCCGTCGTCGGGGCGGTCGTGCTGTCCCGCACCTACCTCTGGGCGGCCGAGTTCCCCGGCTCGGTCACCGTCGGTGGCCGACCGGTCGACATCGGGCAGGGCGCGCGGATCGCCAAGGCCGCCGACACCGTCTCGACGTACGCCCAGGTCCACTTCTCGGTCGTGACCAACGGGCTCAAGGACGGGGTGACGCTCCATCTGCT
>JAYUMN010000202.1:0-1919 GCA_043762595.1 Frankiales bacterium | reverse complement strand
GGCTCGCTACAACGGCATCAAGATGTGCCGCGCCGGCGCGGCGCCGATCGGCCAAGACACCGGCCTTGCCGCCATCCGCGAGCTCGCCCAGGGCTACCTGGCCAGCGGGCTGCCGGGCTTCGACGGCCCACCCGGCACCGTGGGGCAGCAGGACCTGCTCGCCGGCTACGCCTCCTACGTCAAGGGACTCGTCCCCGGGCTCGACGCGATCCGCCGGCTGAAGGTGGTCGTCGACGCCGGCAACGGGATGGGCGGCCACACGGTCCCCACCACCTTCTCGGGCTTGCCGCTAGACGTGATCGAGATGTATTTCGAGCTCGACGGTTCGTTCCCCCATCATGAGGCCAACCCGATCGACCCGGCGAACCTGCGTGACCTCCAGGCCCGCGTGATCGCCGAGGGAGCCGACATCGGCCTGGCCTTCGACGGCGACGCCGACCGCTGCTTCGTCGTCGACGAGCAGGGCGGCATCGTCAGCCCCTCGACCCTGACGGCCCTGATCGCCGCGCGGGAGCTCGCTCGCGAGCCCGGTTCGACGATCATCCACAACCTCATCACCTCCCGGTCGGTCCCCGAGGTGATCGTCGAGAACGGCGGCAGCCCGGTCCGCACCCGCGTCGGCCACTCCTTCATCAAGGCCGAGATGGCCCGCGCCGGCGCGGTCTTCGGTGGCGAGCATTCCGGCCATTTCTATTTCCGCGACTTCTGGAACGCCGACTCCGGCATGCTCGCCGCGCTGCACACCATCGCCGCCCTCGGCCAGCAATCCGGTCCGTTGTCGGGGCTGCTCTCCAGCTACGCCCGGTACGCCGCGTCGGGCGAGATCAACTCGACGGTGACCGACGCCGCGGCCAAGGTGGCCGAGCTCAAAACGGCTTACGCCGGCCGGCACCAGGACGAGCTCGACGGGCTGACCGTCGATCTGGGTGACGGGGCCTGGTTCAACGTTCGGGCCTCCAACACCGAGCCGCTACTGCGCCTCAATGTTGAGGCGAAGGACGCCCCGGCGATGGTCGCGGTGCGCGACGAGGTCCTCGCGATCGTCCGCCGCTAGGCTGGCAGCATGAAGTTGGACCCCGCCCTCCTTGAGATTCTTGCCTGCCCGGACTGCCGGGCGCCGCTGCGGGCCGACGACGCCGCCAGCGAACTGGTCTGCACCGGCTGCGGCCTGGCTTACCCGGTCCGCGACGACATCCCGGTGCTGCTGGTCGACGAGGCCCGCAAGCCCTCGTGACGCGCGCGCCAGACGAGCTGCTCGACGACATCGGACAGCTCGAGGTGCGCGATCCGGGGCAGATGCTCCGGGCGGTCGCCTCAGCCGCTGCGCAGGTCCGCGAAGCCGCCCAGCTGTGCATCGAGGCCGGGGTGAACCGGCTCGCCGAACAGGATCATCCACGGTCGGTCGTCGTCTGCGGGATGGGCGGCTCCGGCATCGCCGGGGACGTGCTCGCTGCCGTCGCGGGCGGGAGCTGCCGAGTGCCGGTATTCACCCATCGCGGACACGGCCTGCCGACCTGGGTCGGCGCCGCAGACCTGGTCGTTGCGGTGTCCTGCTCGGGCGCTACCGAGGAGACCCTGTCGGCCCTCGAGGAGGCGGTCCGCCGCGGCTGCCGACTGCTCGTCGTCGGCGCCGCCGGCTCCCCCCTCGAGGCGTTGGGGGCCCACGGCCGGGCGCTGTTCGTGCCGGTCGGTCAGGGTCGTCAGCCGCGGGCTTCGATCTGGGCGCTGTCCACGCCGCTGGTCGTGGCTGCCGACGCCCTCGGGTTGCTGCGGGCCGGACCGGCGGTGCTCGAGGCCACCGCCCAGTTGCTCGAGCAGCTCGCCCAGCGCTGCCGCCCCGATGCCGAGGTGGTCGTCAACCCGGCCAAACAGCTCGCGCTGTCGCTCGCCGGCCAGCTCCCGGTCGTCTGGGGCAGCTC
>JAYUMN010000201.1:0-4585 GCA_043762595.1 Frankiales bacterium | reverse complement strand
ATCACAGCCCGCCTGCAACGTCGAACCCGCAGACATCAGCACCCAAAACCGGGCCTGCTTCTCGATCAGCTCCGCCCTGGACCACATGCCAACACCTCGATCAACCCGGGGGTGTTGCGACGACCGTCTGGGTCCGCCAAGGTCTACCGGGACGCTTCGAGACAGACCTGCCGGGATGTCTTCGGGAAACACCCAGAATGCGGCAGAAGCGGATGCCTCTGACGAGTCGAGTTGTGGGCGCTGTGCGGTCCCCTCGGTGACCTGACCTGGTCCGACTGTTCATCTCACCACAATGTTCGTCCTTCCTACCTCGGATGTTTCCTCACTTGGTAGATCACTACCGAGGTGGGCGCACGCTCTTACGTACCGGCGCTGACGTAGTCGTTGGTGTCGTCGTAGCTGGCCAGGAGCTCGCTGGCTGCTGATAGCCATGCTGGTGGGAACAGGGCTTGCACGATTCGGAAGAACGCCTCGTCACGTTCAGCGGTCCAAGCGTTGTGAACTGCGTGGGTGATGGTCATCGTGACCCTCCAGGCTGGTTGATGTCCGCACTGTGCCCCCCACGTCTTCGGCGCCCCTTTTGCATTGCTGAAGGTGATGTCCGTGTAGTCCTGCGGCCCGAGGTCATCGGGCATTTGCACCTGGCTGGGGATGTCAACCCGAGCTCGTTTCGGGGCTGGGCGGTCCCGCCGAGGCCAACGGTGCCAGCAGCGTTCGTCGTCGGGTTTGGTGGTCAGCAGCCGGCCCGTCAGCCGGTGAGCCGTAGCGCCCCGCCTACTAGCAACTCCTCGGGCAGCCCAGACGACCAAGCCCGACAGTCAGATCGCTGGCCGTGGCCACCGCGCGCCCGCGACCTTGCGGTGCCCTGTCCCCTCGCTGATTCCCCGGAGGTCCTACGACCTACGACGGACCGCAGCACTTCGAGCGCTCAAGGCCAGCGGGGGCGGCCGATGCTGCCAGTGCGCCTAGACCAGCTGCGGGTTCCGCGGCTGGGACCGGGGCGGCCCCGGACCCGACCGGATGCGCTGCTCGCCGACAAGGCGTACTCCAGCCGCGGTCACCGCGCGCTCCTGGACGCCCGGGGTGTCACCGCGGTCATCCCCGAACGCGCCGACCCCCAAGGCCACCGGCACCGTCGCGGCTCAGCGGGTGGAAGGCCCGTCAGCTACGACCGCGCTCGTTATCAGGACCACAACGTCATCGAACGGTCCTACGAGCAGCTCAAGCAATGGCGCGGGCTGGCCACCCGCTACGACAAGCTCGCCGTCATCTTCCGCGGCGGCGCCATCCTGCGCAGCATCGTCCCCTGGCTTCGCAGCCTCGTGGCAGACACGCGCCAGCACCCTCGGCGGAGGGGCTCCCAGGCCGGGCGGAGTCGTAAGCGTCCGGTTCGGGAGCGCGTGGCTCATCCTGGTGCCAACTCCTGTGCACTCCGGGCACGCTCCGAGCGCACCCCGACCTTCCGAGCGGGACCCCTAGGCAGGATGGCCGGAGGTCTCTAACGTGACGCAGGTCACCTACTTGCCCGGAGGCCCCACCACATGACAGCCACCGCCGCCAACACCCGCCCCGACAGCAGCAGCACGCACGAGCAGGGGGGCGGCCACGTCGACGTCCTCATCGTCGGCGCGGGCGTGTCCGGGATCGGCGTCGCCCACCACCTGCGCGAGACCTTCCCCGAGCGCTCGTTCGTCCTGCTCGACGCCCAGGACAACCGTGGCGGCACCTGGTGGACCCACCGCTACCCCGGCGTGCGCTCCGACAGCGACCTGTTCACCTACGGCTACCGGCACAAGCCGTGGCGCGGTCCGTCCATCGCCGAGGGCGGCGAGATCCTCAATTACCTTGACGAGGTCATCGAGGAGGACCACCTCGCCGGCCACATCCGCTACCGCCACAAGGTGACGACCGCGAGCTGGTCGAGCCAGGACAGCCGGTGGACCGTCGAGGTGACGCGACTGGACACCGGCGAGCGGCAGCAGTGGACGACGAACTTCCTGCTGATGTGCCACGGCTACTACGACCACGCGACGCCCCACCGACCGGAGTTCCCTGGCACCGGGAACTTCCAGGGCCTCATCGTCCACCCGCAGCAGTGGCCGGACGACCTGGATCTCAGCGGCAAGCGGGTAATCGTCATCGGCTCGGGATCGACGGCTACGACGCTGATCCCGGCGATCGCCGCACAGGCCGACCACGTGACGATGCTGCAGCGCTCCCCCTCGTACTTTCTCGCGCCGCCGATCACCAGCGAGCTCGCGCTGACGCTGCGCGCGCTGGAGGTGCCCGAGGACTGGACGCACGAGATCCTGCGCCGCAGCTACACCGCCGAGTTCAACGAGCTCACCCGCATGGCGCACGAGACGCCGGACGAGCTGAGCGCCTTCCTCATGGAGTCGATCGCGCCGCACCTGCCCGAGGGGTTCGACGTCGAGAAGCACCTCACCCCGCGCTACCGCCCGTGGCAGCAGCGCATCACGATCGTGCCGGAGGGCGACCTGTTCGCTGCGCTGCGCGAAGGCAAGGCTGACATCGTCACCGACACCATCGAGACGTTCACCGAGAAGGGCATCCGCGTCTCGTCGGGTGACGAGCTCGTCGCAGACGTCGTCGTCACTGCCACCGGCTTCGACCTGTCGGTGCTCGGCGGTATCGCGCTGACCGTCGACGGCGAGCCCGTCGACGCCACGCAGTGCGTCACCTGGCGCGGCGTCATGCTCTCGGGGATCCCGAACATGGTCTACCTGTTCGGCTACTTCCGGCACAGCTGGACTCTGCGCGTCGACCTGGTCAGCGACCTGCTGATGCGCCTGCTCACCCGCATGCCGGAGCAGGGGGTCACCACGGTCGTGCCGACGCTCCGTCCCCAGGACGAGGGGATGGAGCGCCGACCCTGGTGCGACCCCGAGAACTTCAACGCCGGCTACGTGATGCGCTCCCAGCACGTGCTGTTCGGCCAGGGCGACCGCGAGCCGTGGACGCATCTGCTCGACCACGCCCAGGAGGTCCAGGTCCTGCCGTACGTCGACCTGGGCGACGGGACGCTCCAGTACCGCTAACCGCCACACCGGCGAGCCGACCGGCCCGCCGCCTGCAAAGCCCTCGACGAGGAGCACCCATGCCGCAGGTCGCCGTCCGCACCGGAGTCACCCTCAACTACGAGATCAGCGGCGACGGAGATCCGCTGCTGCTCGTGATGGGGACCTCCGGGAACCTGCTGCTGTGGGGTGAGCTCACCGCGCGGCTCGCGGAGAGCTACCGCGTGATCGCGTTCGACAACCGGGGGCTTGGCGGCAGCGAGCGCGGCGAGGGGGCGATCTCGGTCGCGTCGATGGCCGAGGACGCCTCGGCGCTCCTTGAGGCGCTCGAGATCCCGCACGCCCACGTCCTGGGCTGGTCGCTCGGGTCGGCCATCGCGCAGGAGCTCGCGCTCGCGCACCCGGACCAGGTGCTCAGCGCCGTCATGTACTCGACCTGGGGACGCTGCGACGGCTTCCAGCGCTCGGTGCTGACGGCCCTGCGCCTGCCGTACGCGGTGCGCGACATGGAGTCCGCCCTCGCCGTCGCCGGCCTCGCATTCTCACCCCAGATCCTCGACCACCCGGACTTCGCCGCCATGCTCGAGCCGATGGTGCCGGCGTTCCCGCAGGACGACGCGCAGATGCAGGTGACCGTCGAGCAGTGGGACGCCGACCTGGTGCATGACACCCTCGACCGGCTCGGCGACATCACGGCGCGCACGCTCGTCGTGGTCGGCGAGCAGGACCTGCTGACACCGCCGTGGCAGGCCAAGGCGGTCGCCGACGCGATCCCGGGTGCCCGCTACGAGCTGCTCACGGGTCCCGGATCGAGCCACGCGCTTCACATCGAACGGCTCGACGACCTGCTGGGCGTCGTGACCTCGTTCCTGGCAGACCAGAAAGTTGAGGCCTGACTGCACCTCCAGTGGCCGGACGCCGGACCCGGGCGTGCGATTTCCCGACCATCGCGAGCGGCCAGACGGCGGCGTCGAGGCGAGATATCGGGCCGTCGCTGCCACCGTTGAACACCACGCACCTGCTACTCGGGCTCGCGTCGACCAAGATTGATCCGCATGACCAGCCCAGACCCTGCCGGCCCCATCTACGTCGTCGGGTGTGCGCTGTAGACCGACCACTTCGGCCTCCAGGACGAGTTCACCCCGACGAGCTCGCGCTGCTGTTGAAGACACGGGCCTTCGTCGACGACGAGGTGCTGCCGGTCGTCGGCGGGTTCTGGGAGCGGGCGGAGTTCCCCCGTGACCTGGCCAAGCGGATGGGTGAGCTCGGCCTGGTCGGCGACGGCATCAAGGGACATGGCTGCCCTGACCGATGTTCTGCCGGGTCGCACCCTTGCCAGCAGCAGTCAGCCCTTGGCGCTGAGACAGGAGGTAGTGGACTTAGGGGCGGAGGTCTCGCCGCTCGGGATCCGGCACGTCGAAAGCGTTCGCCTGGTTCGTCGTCATTGGCTTACCTGCGATGCCCAACTTACCGATGGACCCGTACATGGCGATGAGCAAGGCGCCCGGGGGCGTCGAACGGCAGAAGATGGCCGCGCCGGCGTACCG
>JAYUMN010000200.1:0-6243 GCA_043762595.1 Frankiales bacterium | reverse complement strand
GCGCACCGGCCGACCCGACTGCGCGACGCAGCCTGTGCTTGACATGGGGTGTTCCTCCTGCGAGCCGGGATGCCGTGCCGCTCTACACAACACCCGTGCTGCATCCGGTTCTTCCCGGGTGGGCAGCCGTCAGGACAGCTGCAGCAGCCAGGTCCGCACCAGCGACTCGATCTGCGGCGCTGCCGCCGGATCCCCACGCCGCACGGCGAAGGCGTGGTCGGCTCCCTCGATGACGACGGCGCCGGTCGGCACTCCGAACACGTCGCGACTGCCCTGCACCACCAGCAGCGGTACGCCGGGCAGGGCGAGCTCCGTCGCGCGGGTGCGCTCCGGTCGGCCGGGCGGCGCCAGCGGGAACGCCAGGCACAGCACTGCCGTGGCCTCGAGCGCGGTGGCCGTCCGGCAGGCCACCCGCGCTCCGGCGCTGCGGCCGCCGACCACCAGCGGGCGGCCGACCGGCGCGGCCGCCCGCAACCACGCGCCAGCAGCCAGCCACGCGGCGTCCAGCTGCGCCGGCGGTTCGGCGACAGGGCGGCCGCGCACCCGCCATGGCTGCTCGACGCGCACGACGCTCAGCCCAGCGGCCAGACCGGCGTCCCGGGCCGCGAGGAGATCGGTGGCCTCGACGCCCCCGCCGGCGCCGTGACCGAGCACCAGCAGGCCGCCGCCCAGGTCCCCGTCGACGTGCAGCCGGGCCACCCCGCGGGCGGTGTGGACCTCCTGGACGGGGCTGGCCGGCACGGCGTTCAGGGTAGGAGGGGCGAATGCGTCCGCCCGAGCAGGAGCCGGCCCAGCCGGTCGACGGCATCGCTGTCGACTCGGCGTACTGGCAGTTCTACGACCAGGTCGCCGCGGCCCAGGTAGCCGACTGGCTGCCGACCGAACCGGCCTTGATCGTCGACCTGTCCGGTGGCTGTGGCCGGTTCACCGAGCAGTTGCTAGAGCCGGCCACACCCTGCTGCAGGCCACGGACCGACCACCGACACGGGCGCCGACCGGGCCTGGCTGGCGTCCGGTGGTGACCGACCCGCGGACCCTGTCGTGGCTCGCCGGCGCGAGCGTCGACGCCGTCCTGGCGTCATCGCAGGCGCTCTCGCTGTGCCTGGCCGCCGAGGTCACCGCCCGGGAGCTGTGGCGGGTGCTGCGCCCAGGCGGACGACTCCTGCTGGTCGCCGAGTCGTTGGTGACCAGGCTGGCCCGGGTGGGCGGAGCTGGCCGGTGGGCGGAGCTGGCCGCTGGGCTCGGCCTCGGATGGGTTCGCCCGCGCACCGTACTCACCCCGGCGATGGTGCAGCGGGCGGTCGCCGGGAGCGTGCCTAGGACGCCGCCTCGAACCGCTCCTGGTCGGCCAGACAGCGGGCCGCCTCCGGCCGGAAGGAGAGTCGCTCGTCTGGGATGACCTTGCCGCAGTCGACACACCGGCCGTAGGTGCCCGCGTCAAGCCGGGCGATCGCGGCGACGGCCTCGGCCCGGTGCCGGTCGGTGGCCTCGATCAGGGCGTGCTCGCGGTCGCCGTCGCTGATCTCGCTGGCGGTATCGGCCGGGTGCTGGTCGAGCTGGCTGAGCTCGCTCGACTCATCGGCGCCCGCACTCTGGAGCACCTCGTTGGTGCTCTCGGTCTCGCGCAGGATCTGTTCGAGCTCGGCGCGGGCGGTGTCGAGGTCCACGGAAATGCTCCTGTGTCAGTAGGGGTCACGTCAGTCCTACCCCCGCGCCGATCGGCACCAACCACGCGGGGTCGCCAGCAACGGTCCGTTGTTGCGGACGTTGCCAACCTCGGCGCCGACCGGCCAGGCGTCCAGGAGCCCCGGTGTGCCGGGCACCAGCAGATCACCCGGGTCGCCGAGGTCGGGGTCGAGCCAGGTCCCCCATGCCTGGCGCGGCACGAGCATCGGGGCGCGGTCATGGATCTCGCCGAGCTCGTCGGGCGCCGACGTCGTCAGGACCGTGCAGGTCCACAGCTGTTGGTCATCTGGCCCGCGCCACAGCTCGTACAGCCCGGCCATCGCGAGTGGTTCCCCGCCGGGCAGCGACAGGTAGTACGGCTGCTTGCCGCCCGGCTCGACCTTCCACTCGTAGTAGCCGTCGGCCGGCAGCAGGCAGCGGCGCCGCGCGTACGCCGATCTGAAGGCCGGCTTGTCCGCGACGGTCTCCTGCCGGGCGTTGATGAACCGCGATCCGACCTTGGGGTCCCTGGCCCAACTGGGCACCAGCCCCCACCGCAGGACCCGGAGCTGGCGCACCTGGTCGCGTTCCAGCACGGCGTAGACCGGGTCGGTCGGCGCGACGTTCCAGGACGGGGGCAGGACCTGCTCGGGTGGCTGCTCGACGTCGAAGTAGGCCGTCAGGTCGTCGGGGCGCCGGCTCGACGCGTAGCGACCGCACATCCGGTCAGGGTAGGCGCCGGACCTGACACGATGACCGGCGACGGCGACCGGGCCGCCGCTCGATGGAAGGCGTGCACATGACGGCGCAGGGAGCAGCCGCCTGGGCGGCCCCGCGGGCGACCGGACCGCTGTCGGCAACGGTGTCGCTGCCCGGCTCGAAGAGCCTGACCAACCGGGTGCTGGTGCTGGCCGCGCTGGCCGACGGCCGGAGCGTCGTCCGCCGGCCGCTGCGCAGCCGTGACACCGAGCTGATGGTGGCGGCCCTGCGGGTGCTCGGGGTGAGCGTCACCGACGACGGTGGCGACTGGGTCGTCGACGGGGTCCCCGGCCCGCTCGCGCCGACCGGACCGGCGGTCGACGTCGGCAACGCCGGCACGGTGGCCCGCTTCCTGCCGCCGGTGGCGGCCCTCGCCACCAGGCCGGTGCGCTTCGACGGTGACCCGCGGGTGCGGGACCGGCCACTCGGCCCGCTCCTGGTGGCCCTACGCGAGCTGGGCGCGGACCTCGACGGGGTCGACCGGCTACCGCTGACGGTCCGCGGCACCGGTGCGGTCCGCGGTGGCGGCGTCGTGCTCGACGCCTCGCAGAGCTCGCAGCTGATCAGCGGGCTGCTGTTGGCCGGGCCGCGGTTCGCCGCCGGGGTCGCGGTGCGGCACGAGGGGGCGCCGCTGCCGAGCGCGCCACATCTGGCGATGACCGTCGACGCCCTTCGGGCAGCCGGCGCCACCGTCGACGACACGGTCGCCGGCACCTGGACCGTCGCGCCCGGACCGCTGCTGGCCCGCGACGCCGTGGTGGAACCCGACCTGTCGACCGCCGCGGCCTACCTCGCCGCCCCACTCGTGGCCGGTGGCCAGGTCACCGTCGACGGCTGGCCGTTGCACACCAGCCAGCCCGGCGCGGTCCTGCCCGACCTGCTGGCCCAGATGGGCGCGGTCGTGACCCGTACCGCGACCTCGCTCACCGTCGCCGCCGGGGCCGGCCTGCACGGCCTGCACGCCGACCTGCGTGACGCCCCGGAGCTGACCACCGTGCTGACGGCGCTGGCCGCGCTGGCCGACTCGCCGAGCCGGCTGACCGGCGTCGCGCACATCCGGCTGCAGGAGACCGACCGGCTCAAGGCCCTGGCGACCGAGCTGACCGCCCGGGGTGGGGACGTGCGCGACACCGCGGACGGGGTGGAGGTGCGGCCCCGCCGGCTCACCGGCGGGTCGATGGCGTCCTACGACGACCACCGGCTCGCGATGGCCTGGGCGGTGCTCGGCCTCGGCGTCGACGGCGTCCTGGTCGAGGACGTCGGCACGACCCGGAAGACGGTGCCCGACTTCGTCGGCTCGTGGCTGTCGATGCTGGCGGGTTGACCCGGTGGTCCGCGAGCTCGACGAGGATGACGTCCGCGTCCGGCCGGGCCGTAGCTCGCGCCCACGGACCCGGACCCGGCCGGGCCACGAGGACGCCGCCGCCGGCCGGGTGGTCACCGTCGACCGCGGCCGCTACCGGGTGCGCACCGACAACGACGTGCTCGTCACCTGTGTCCGGGCCCGCGAGCTGGGGCGCCGGGCCGTCGTCACCGGGGACCTTGTGGCGCTGGTCGGCGAACTCGGCGGCGGCCCCGACGCACTCGGCCGGATCGTCCGCGTCGAGCCCCGCAGCTCGCTGCTGCGGCGCACCCCGGACGACACCGATCCCGTCGAGCGGGCCGTCGTGGCCAACGCCGAGGTGCTCGTCGTCGTCACCGCGCTGGCCGACCCGGTGCCACGGCCACGGCTGATCGACCGATGCCTCGTCGCGGCGTACGACGGGGGTCTGGTGCCGCTGCTCTGCCTGACCAAGAGCGACCTCGCACCGGCCGACGAGCTGCTGGCGCTGTACCAGCCGCTCGGCCTCGAGGCGCTCGTCACCGGGCCCGGGTCGGGCCTGCCCGCGCTCCGAGAGCGCCTGCAGGGCAGGGTGTCTGTGCTGTTCGGCCAGTCCGGAGTCGGCAAGTCCACGCTGGTCAACCAGCTCGTCCCGGACGCCTTCCGCGCCGTCGGTGAGGTCAGCGGGGTCGGCAAGGGTCGGCACGTCTCGTCGTCCGCGATCGCTCTCGAGTTGCCCGGCGGCGGGACGGTGATCGACACCCCGGGCGTGCGGTCCTTCGGGCTGGGCGCGGTCACCCCGGACGGGGTGCTCGCGGCCTTCCCCGACCTCGCCGAGGGTGCCCTCCGCTGCCCACCGTCGTGCGCCCACCTCACCCCGGCGTCCGGCTGCGCCCTCGATGCCTGGGTGGCCACCGGGGCGGCCAGCGCCGAGCGGCTGTACTCGTTGCGTCGGCTGCTCCAGACCAAGGACATCGACGACCAGGCCGGTGGCTGAGCCGGCTCAGACCCGGATGCCGTCCCAGACCAGCCGCTGCCCCGACCGGGGGTCGGGCAGCACCGAGGTCAGCGTGCCGAAGACCTGCACCGGCCGGGTCGCGAGGTCGTAGACCGGCCAGCCCGGATCGCCGGTCGAGACGAACTCGACCCAGGCGCGGTGCATCGCATCCGCGAGCGACTGCGGCGGGGCGTCACCAGCCATCGCCTGGCCCCCCTGGGCGTCGAGGGTGTCGAAGACGAAGCCGATCTCCAGGGCGTGGCAGGCCCCGAGCCGACCACCGAACTGCGGGCTCGGCCAGGCGAACTCGTACATGTACGTGCTGCCCGGACCGCCGGCCCGCGCCTCGGCCAGGCGCAGGGCCGGCAGCCGGAAGAACCAGTCGGTCGCGACCGCCATCAAGAGCTCGCCGGGGGTGGCGCCCGGCAGGTCGCTGCGGTACGGCGCGAGCGCCTCGGCCGGCAGGCCGTAGCCGGCCAGCACCATCGCGAGCACGTTGTCGTCCATGAAGTCCACGAAGGAGTTGGGGACCAGGAACAGCGCGTACTCGTCGCTGTTGGTGCCGATCAGCACGTCGACGCCTGCGCCGGCCCCCGCCTCGATCGCGCGCACCGGCAGCGCCGGGAGCACATCGCCGTCCAGGACGGGCTCGAAGGCCATCAGGTTGAGCGTGATCTCGGCCCACTTGACCGGGTCCGGCTTGGTCGAGATGTCCTGCGAAAGGGCCTGCTGGGCAGCCACCAGGCGGGCCGGTTCGACAGCCGCGAACGCCTCACGCGTCAGCGGCACCCCCAGCCGCTCGGCGAGCTCAGCCGCGACCCGGCCGGCAGTCGCCGGGGTGAGCGCGTAGTGCCCGGCGCCGCTCTGGGCGATCGCCCGGCTGAACAGCCCCTGCGCCAGCGGCATGCTCAGCAGCGAGGTGACGCTGAACGCGCCGGCCGACTCCCCCGCGATGCTCACTCGGGCCGGGTCACCGCCGAAGGCCGCGATGTTGTCGCGCACCCAGGTCAGCGCCGCGACCTGGTCGAGCAGCCCCCGGTTGGCCGGGCCGTCGTCGCCGAAGTGCAGGAACCCGTCGACGCCGAGGCGGTAGTTGATCGTCACGAGCACCACGCCGTCGCGGGCGAACGCCGTCCCGTCGTACTGCGGCACCGCGCCCGAGCCGTTGACGAACGCGCCACCGTGGATCCAGACCAGTACCGGCAGACCGGTCGCACCCGGGTCGGGGGTCCAGATATTGAGATTGAGGACGTCCTGGCCCTCGATGACCGGCTCGGGCAGCAGCAGGTCGATCGGCGACGGGTAGGGCGGTTTGAGCGCCGTCGGGCCGTACGCCGTGCAGTCGCGCACCCCCTGCCACGGTACGGGCGGTGCAGGCGCGGCGAACCGCAGCTCACCGAACGGCGGCGCGGCGTACGGGATGCCCTTGAAGGCCACCACCCCGCCGGCGGACTGCCCGCGGACGGCGCCGGATGTGGTCTGGATTTCGAGCTGCATGCCA
>JAYUMN010000199.1:0-2324 GCA_043762595.1 Frankiales bacterium | reverse complement strand
GCCTGGCTCATGAGGTCCTGCACGGCCTTGATCCGCAGCCTGCTTTCGGCGTCCAGTCGGTGTTCCCAGAGCATCCGGTGTTCGTCCCGGCACAGCCGGAGGAGGTGGGTCAGCGCCACGAGCGGTTCGGTCTCCCGCGCGAGCGTGGCCCGCAGGAGGCTCAGGCGGTCCTCCGGCGACGACACCTGCGCGATGCACGGTGCGCACTGCGTGCACGCTGGTGTGTGCTCAGCCATGCCACGACGGTCGCAGCTGACCAGGTCGGACGGTAGGGCCGCTCGACCTGTTCGGACCTGACGACCCGCTGGAAGCGAGGCGCACCTCGGTGACGGGAGGGCTCATCGGTATGGCCAGGTCCAGTCGCTGATCGCCGGGTCGTCCTTGCCGTGCGTGCGGGTGTAGGCGCGTGCCGCCATGCGCTGGTCGACCATCTGTTGCCGTAGGTGTGCGGCGGTCGCGCCGAGGTCGGGGACCCGGTCGATGACGTCGATGACGAGGTGGAACCGGTCGAGGTCGTTGAGCATGACGATGTCGAAGGGGGTGGTGGTGGTTCCTTCTTCTTTGTACCCGCGGACGTGCATGTTGGCGTGGTTGGACCGACGGTAGGTGAGCCGGTGGATCAGCGACGGGTAGCCGTGGAAGGCGAAGATGACCGGCCGGTCGGCGGTGAACAGCGCATCGAAATGTACCTCCGAGATGCCGTGCGGATGCTCGCTTTCTGGTTGCAGCCGCATCAGGTCGACGACGTTGACGACCCGGACCTTCAACGTGGGCAGGTGTTCGCGCAGCAACGCGGCGGCAGCCAGGGTTTCGAGGGTCGGCACGTCGCCGGCGCAGGCCAGCACGACGTCGGGCTGACCGCCGGCGCCGTCGACGTGGTCGTTGCTGGCCCACTCCCAGATGCCGAGGCCACGGGTGCAGTGCGCCACCGCTTCGTCGATGCTCAGGTAGGACAGCGCCGGTTGCTTGCCGGCCACGATGAGGTTGACGTATTGCCGGCTGCGGAGGCAGTGGTCTGCGACCGACAGCAGGGTGTTCGCGTCCGGCGGCAGGTAGACCCGGACGATCTCGGCTTTCTTGTTCACCAGGTGGTCGATGAAGCCGGGGTCCTGGTGGGAGAACCCGTTGTGGTCCTGGCGCCAGACGTGCGAGGTCAGTAGATAGTTCAGCGACGCGATCGGTCGCCGCCAGGGGATGCCGTTGGTGACCTTCAGCCATTTCGCGTGCTGGTTGACCATCGAGTCCACGATGTGGATGAATGCCTCGTAGCAGGAGAACAGGCCGTGCCGGCCGGTGAGCAGATAGCCCTCGAGCCAGCCCTGACACAGATGCTCCGACAGCACCTCCATCACCCGCCCTGAACGTGCCAGATGCTCATCGGTGGGAAGGGTTTCGCCTTGCCACACCCGGTCGGTCTGCTCGAACACCGACCCCAGTCGGTTGCTGGCTGTCTCGTCCGGGCCCATCAGCCGGAAGGTGTCGGGATTGTCGCGGATGACGTCGCGCAGGAAGGTCCCGAGCACCCGGGTCGCCTCGTGCAACTCGGTGCCCGGGGCATCGACCGGTACGGCGTACCGGGTGAAGTCCGGCAGTCGCAGAGGTTGCAGCAGTGTGCCGCCGTTGGCGCGCGGGTTCGCGCTCATCCTAGCCGTGCCGGTCGGCGCGAGGGCCGCGAGTTCGGGTAGCAAGGCGCCGGTCTCGTCGAATAACTCCTCCGGCCGGTAGCTGCGGAGCCATTGCTCGAGCTGGCGCAGGTGCTCGGGGTCGCCGGCCAGGTTGGCTAGCGGGACCTGATGGGATCGCCAGGTGCCCTCGGTCGGGAGTCCGTCGACCTGTTTCGGGCCGGTCCAGCCCTTCGGGGTCGCCAGCACGATCATTGGCCAGCGAGGTCGTTGGCTGACACCACCGTGCCGGGCGTCCCGCTGGATCTGGGCGATTTCGCTAACCGCCCAGTCCATCGCCGAAGCGAGGTCCTGGTGGACCTGCGCCGGGTCGTTGCCCCGCACCAGGATCGGCTGGTGGCCGTAGCCGGTCAGCAGCGCCATCAGTTCGTCGTCCGGGATCCGCGCGAGCACCGTCGGGTTGGCGATCTTGTATCCGTTCAGGTGCAGCATCGGCAGGACCGCCCCGTCGTGCACCGGGTCGAGGAACTTGTTGGAGTGCCAGCTCGCCGCGAGCGGTCCGGTCTCGGCTTCACCGTCGCCGACGACGCAGGCGACCAGCAGGCCCGGGTTGTCGAATGCGGCGCCGTAGGCGTGCGCCAGGGCGTAGCCCAGCTCACCTCCTTCATGGATGGATCCGGGCGTCTCCGGCGCCACATGGCT
>JAYUMN010000198.1:0-1836 GCA_043762595.1 Frankiales bacterium | reverse complement strand
GGTACTCGGAGCCGCATGAGCCACGGCTTCGTCCATCTGCGCGCGGCCGACACCAGCCTGCTGCTCGACGTACGTGGTCCTGGTCTACCCGAGATCCTGCACTGGGGGGCCGACCTCGGCGACGTCGATGCCCCTGCACTGGCCCGCGCGAGGGTGCCGGCGGTGGCCCGCTCCGCGCTCGACGTCCCTGTGCCGCTGTCGCTGTCGCCGGAACGCTCAGTGGGCCATCGCGGCCGGCCCGGCATCTCCGGAAGCCGGGCGGGCCAGGACTTCTCGCCGTCATTTCAGGTCATGGGCGTCGAGCACACAGACCAGCGAGTCGTGGTCACGGCACACGCCCCTGCTGCGGCGCTGACGCTGCTGGTGGAGCTTGAACTCGCCCCGGGCGGGTTGCTGCTGCTGCGCCACGTCCTGCGCAACGACGGCCCGACGCCCTATGCCGTCCAGGAGCTCGCCTGCGTGCTGCCGGTGCCCGCCCGGGCGGTCGAGCTGCTCGACCTGACCGGCCGATGGCTGCGGGAACGGCAGCCACAGCGACATCCGTTCGTGGACGGGACTTTCCTGCGCGAGGGCAGGCGCGGCCGGACCGGGCACGACGCGACGTTGGTGCTGGCCGCCGGCACACCAGGATTCGCCAACCGGTCCGGTGAGGTGTGGGCGGTGCACCTGGCCTGGAGCGGCGACACCTCGACGTGGGCCGAGCGGGGGCCGGCACTCGGCCCGCTACTCGGCGCGGCCGAGTTACTCGCCCCGGGCGAGATCGTGCTGGGCCCGGGCGCGTCGTACACCGCGCCGACGGTCCACGCAGCCTGGTCCGGTCGCGGTCTGGACGGAATCGGTGACACCTTCCACGATTGGCTCCGGGCCCGCCCGGGGCATCCCCGCGCCCCCCGGCCGGTGGTGCTGAACACCTGGGAAGCCGTCTACTTCGACCATGACCTGACCCGGTTGCTGGCCCTGGCCGACACGGCGGCGGCGGTCGGGGTGGAGCGCTTCGTGCTGGACGACGGCTGGTTTCGCGGCCGGCGGGACGACACCGCAGGGCTCGGCGACTGGCACGTCGACGAACAGGTCTGGCCGGCCGGCCTCACCCCACTCGTGCAACGGGTCACCGGGCTCGGCATGAGCTTCGGCCTCTGGGTCGAGCCGGAGATGGTCAACCTGGACTCGGAGCTCTACCGCGAGCACCCCGACTGGGTCCTCGGCGTGCCCGGGCGGCTCCCATTGCCATGGCGGCACCAGCAGGTCCTCGACCTGACCGAGCCGCAGGCCTGGCAGCTGATCCTGGACCGGCTCGATGCGCTGCTGTCCGCCGACGACATCAGCTTCCTCAAGTGGGACCACAACCGCGACCTGGTGGAGGCTGCGGACGGCAGCGGCCGGCCGGCAGTGCACGCCCAGACCCTGGCGGTCTACCGGCTGCTCGACGCGTTGCGCGAACGCCATCCCGGTGTCGAGATCGAGAGTTGCTCCTCCGGCGGGGCCCGGGTCGACCTCGGCATCCTGCAGCGCACCGACCGGATCTGGGCGAGCGACACAAATGACGCGCTCGAACGCCAGAGCATCCAGCGCTGGACCTCGCTGCTGCTGCCACCCGAGCTCGTCGGCTCGCACATCGGTCCACCGCGCTCACACACGACCGGGCGCACCGGCTCGTTGTCCTTCCGGGTGGCGACCGCACTGTTCGGCCACTTCGGCTTCGAGTGGGACCTCGCCTCGGCCGACGGGCAGGAGTTGGCCGGGGCCGCCGAGGCGGTACGGGCCTACCGGCGGCTCCGGTGGCTCCTGCACAGCGGGCGGGTGGTTCATGCCGACCTGGTCGACGCGTCGGCCAGC
>JAYUMN010000197.1:0-7591 GCA_043762595.1 Frankiales bacterium | reverse complement strand
GGGTCTACCCCCGAGGACGAGCACGAGTCGGTTGGGGTTCCGCGTCCAGCGTATGGCGGCGGCGTCCTTGTCCGGTGGCTGCGCGCGCGCCGGTAGCCTCGGAGCCCATGAAGGCCCTTGTCCTGTCCGGTGGCGCAGGAACCCGGCTGCGTCCGATCACCCACACCTCGGCCAAGCAGCTGGTCCCGGTGGCCAACAAGCCGGTCCTGTTCTACGGGCTCGAGGCGATCCGCGACGCCGGTGTCACCGAGGTCGGCATCATCGTCGGCGACACGCACGCCGAGATCGAGGCGGCCTGTGGGGACGGCAGCGAGCTCGGCATCCGGGTCACCTACATCCGCCAGACCGCCCCACTCGGCCTCGCGCACTGCGTGCTGATCGCCCGCGACTTTCTCGGCGACGACGACTTCGTGATGTATCTCGGCGACAACTTCATCATCGGCGGGATCACCGAGCTGGTGCGTGAGTTCCGGGACGGGACGTACGACGCGCAGATCCTGCTCACCAAGGTCGACAACCCCTCGCAGTTCGGAGTGGCCGAGCTCGGCGCCGACGGTCGCGTTTCGACCCTGGTCGAAAAGCCGGCTCATCCCAAGAGCGACCTGGCGCTGGTCGGGGTCTACATGTTTCGCAAGGGCGTCCACGACGCCGTGGCAGCGATCAAGCCGTCTGCTCGTGGCGAGTTGGAGATCACCGACGCCCTGCAGTGGCTGATCGATCAGGGCCGTGATGTCCGGCCGCATTTGGTCACCGGATACTGGAAGGACACCGGCCGGCTCGAGGACATGCTCGAGTGCAACCGCAAGGTCCTCGAAAGCATCGAACCGTCGATGCAGGGCACCGTCGACGGTGCCTCGCAGCTGATCGGCCGAGTCGTCGTCGAGCCGGGCGCGATCATCGAGCGCTCCACCGTCCGTGGCCCGGCAATCATCGGCCGCGATACCGTGATCCGCGACACCTACGTTGGGCCGTTCACCTCGATCTACTTCGGCTGCACCCTGGAAGACACCGAGATCGAGCACTCGATCGTGCTGGAGCAGTCGACGATCCGAGGAGTCGGCCGGATCGAGGACAGCCTGATCGGCAAAGAGGTCGAGGTTTCGCCGTCCAGCGCGCAGCCCCGGGCGCATCGGCTGATGCTGGGCGACCACAGCAGGGTCTCGATCGCCTAGCCTGTTGCCGCGGTGTTGGCGAAGGTGCTGGTGGGCGGTCCTGCCCGCCCACCAACGCGCGGGTGCCTAGGCGGACCTAGCTGGAACCCGGCAATGCACTGTCAAGGTGCGGCGCTGCCGCAGCTGCGCATCGTGCGTCGACGACGACTGGCGCACTGACTCGGGGGCCGCCAACAGCCCGGGGCACGGCAACCACCGCTCCACGGTCTGGGAGACTCAGCTCTATGCGTCTTCTCGTCACCGGCGGTGCCGGCTTCATCGGCTCCAACTTTGTGCGCCAACTGCTCACCGACGCCTACCCCGCGTACGCAGGAGCGGATGTCACCGTCTACGACAAGCTCACTTACGCAGGCAATCTGGCCAACCTCGCGCCGGTGTCGGACTCACCGCGCTACCGATTCGTGCAGGGCGACATCTGCGACGCGGCGCTGCTCACCGAGGTGTTGCCGGGGCACGACGCGGTGGTGAACTTCGCCGCCGAAAGCCATGTCGACCGCTCGATCGACGGGGCGGCCGACTTCGTCGTCACCAACGTGCTGGGTGCCCAGACAGTGTTCGACGCGGCGCTGCGAACCTCGGTACCGCGGGTGCTGCATGTCAGCACCGACGAGGTCTACGGTTCGATCGACGAGGGCAGCTTCGTGGAGACCGACCGGCTCGATCCCAACTCGCCCTACAGCGCGGCGAAGGCCGGCGGCGACTTGCTGGCCCGCGCCTATGCCGTCACCCACAAGCTGAACATCTCGGTGACCCGCTGCACCAACAACTATGGGCCGTATCACTTCCCGGAGAAGGTCATCCCACTGTTCGTGACCAACCTGCTCGACGGCAAAAAGGTGCCGCTCTACGGCGACGGCCTCAATGTCCGCGACTGGTTGCACGTCGATGACCACTGCCGGGGCATCGCGATCGTGCTCGAGAAGGGTTTGCCAGCGGAGTTTTACAACATTGGCGGTGGCACCGAGCTGACCAACCGCGCATTGACCGACACCTTGCTGGCCGCGACCGGCCGGGACGATTCCTTCATCGACTACGTCGAAGACCGCAAGGGCCATGACCGTCGCTACGCCATCAACGGCGACAAGACCGAGGCGCTCGGCTACACCCCGGCCAAGGACTTCGAGCAGGGGTTGGCCGAGACGGTGCAGTGGTATCGCGACCATGAGGCCTGGTGGCGGCCGCTCAAGGAGAAGGCCGCGCTGGCGTGACCCTTGCCTTGCTCGTCACCGGCGCACTCGGCCAGCTCGGCAGCGAGGTCGTCACCCTCGCCCACCGCAGCGACGGCATCCCGTTCGCGCGCGGCATCGACCTGCTTGACTGCGACCTGACCGACCCGTTCGCCGTCCGCGACACCATCCAGGAGTGGGCCCGGGTGGTCCGCTCGGACAGCCCGGCGCACCGCCTGGTCGTCGTCAACCCGGCCGCGTACACCGCCGTCGACAAGGCCGAGACCGACGAGGAGACCGCGTACGCCGTCAACGCCGCCGCCCCCGCGCTGTTGGCCACCGCCTGCGCGGCGGTCGGCGCCCGGATGGTGCAGCTGTCCACCGACTACGTCTTCCCCGGTGACCGCAGCCCGGCCGGCCCGGCGTATGAGCCGACTGACCCGACCGGTCCGACGAGCGCCTACGGCCGTACCAAGTTGGCCGGTGAGCTGGCCGTTCGGGAGATCCTCCCGGACAGCTCCTGGGTGGTCCGGACGGCGTGGCTCTATGGCGGCGGCGGTCCCAACTTCGTCAAGACGATGGCGGCCCTGGAGGCGACGCACCTGACGCTGCAGGTCGTCGCTGACCAGCACGGCTCGCCGACCTGGGCTCGTGACCTGGCCGCCGGCCTGCTCGCCCTGGCCCGCTCCGATCCGCCCAGCGGGACGCTGCACGCGACCAACCGCGGCGGCACCAGTTGGCACGGCTTCGCCCGAGCCATCTTCGAGGAGTTGGGGGCCGACCCAGCCCGGGTCGAGGCCACCTCGACCGAGGCGTTCCCACGCCCAGCCCCGCGCCCGGCGTACAGCGTGCTGTCGCCGTCGGCCTGGGACGGCGCCGGCCTGCCGCCGTTGCCGGGCTGGCGCCAGGCGCTCAGCATGGCCTTCGCCGACTCCGTGACCGGCCCGGCCCTGCGCGGCGCGCACGGCACAACTCGCTGACCACCCGTCAAGTCCTGAGCGCAGCGGGCCGATGGTCGGCAGGGTGGCCCAGTCGCCCTTGGACCATCACCCCACCGGGAGGCCCGACCCGTGCGCCGTGCGCTCAGCTCGACCGTCCTGACCGGCTTCCTGACCCCGCTGCTGCTGACCGTTCCGGTCACCACCCACGCGGCCGGCCCCTCACCACACCCCGTCCGGACCAGCGCCGCTGAGCTCACCGTCCAGCCGCTCGCCGGTGCCGGGGAGCAGGTCGGCGCGGTGCTCGCCCAGCTCGACCCGGGCCAGGTCGCTGGGTTCCAGACGATCGGCGCGAGCTGGGCGGCCGGCAGTGTCCACGCCGGCCAGCAGATCGAGGTGCGCACTCGCGCGGCCGGTCGGTGGTCGGCGTGGACGGCGCTGGCGGCGATGGACACGGCTGCCGACCGCGGGTCACCCGACGACCGGGCAGCGCAGCGGCGTGGGCACCGGGTGGTCGCTGAACCGATCTACGTCGGGCCTGCCGACGGCGTCCAGGCGCGGCTGCGCGCAGTCCGGGCCGTCGGCGCCGCGGCTGCCGTGCCCAGCAGCCTCACGATCGTGCTCGTTGACCCAGGCACGAGCGCCGCGGACCGTAACCCCACCGCGATGCCGACGGCCCCTTCGGCGGCCATCGCCGGTGAGCAGCCACCAGCCGTACGCACCCGGGCCCAGTGGGGCGCCGATGAGTCGCTGCGCACCTTCAACGCTGGCTGCGGAGCCGCAAGCTACAGCTCGACGATCAAAGTCGGCTTTGTCCACCACACCGACACCCCGAACGACTACGCACCCGCTGACGTCCCGGGCATGCTCCGCGGGATCTACGCCTATCACGTCAAGACGCAGGGCTGGTGCGACATCGGCTACAACTTCCTGGTCGACCGCTTCGGCGTCGTCTGGGAGGGCCGGGCCGGCGGGATCGACAAGCCGGTGATCGGCGCGCACACCGGCGGCTTCAACACCGACTCCTTCGCCGCGTCGCTGCTCGGCACCTACGCGTCGGTGGCGCCGAGTGACGCGACGGTCGCCGCCATCGAGCGGCTGTACGCGTGGAAGCTGGGGCTGCACTACCGAGATCCGCTCGGGACCGCGGTGCTGACCTCGGCCGGTGGCCCCAACACCAAGTACCCCGCCGGCACCCAGGTCAGCTTCGACACCATCAGCGGACACCGCGACGTGGGCTACACCAGCTGCCCGGGCGACGCGGCCTACAGCCAATTGGCCCGGGTCCGCAGGGGTACCGGTGCGGTGCTCGGAGCCGGCCTGGTCAACCCGAGCACGACCGCCACAGCCACGATGTACGGCGGGACAGGGCCGACCGTGACGGCGGGCGTCCGACAGGCGCAGGCCTGGGCGTTGCAGCTGCGGCAGCGGGCCGACGGGACGCTGGTGCGCAGCTGGTCGGGTTCGACTTCGACGGGCCTGTCCCAGGCCGTGGAGCTGACGGACAGCCGAGGCGTCGGGTTGGCGCCGGGTGGCTACACGCTCGTACTCAGCAGCGCCGCGGGCGCCGACCCGGCGCTGTCGTGGACCAGCCCCTTTGACATCCTGTTCCCACCGCCGCCGCCGGGCGCGACCGGCAGTGGCGCGCCGGCCGCAGCGGGTGACTTCGTGGCGGTCACCCCGACCCGGCTGTTGGACACCCGCTCCGGGGTCGGCCAGGGCGGACTCGTGCGCGCTGTCGGGCCAAAGGGCCGGCTCGACCTGCAGGTGTCCGGGATCGGTGAGGTGCCCGCGAGCGGGGTGACGGCGGTCGCCCTCAACGTCACCGGGGTGCTGGCCTCCCAGCCGACCTTCCTCACGGTGTACCCGGCCGACAGCGCCCAGGCCGGCACCTCGACGGTCAACTTGGTCACCGGCGAGACCCGGGCCTCGCTGGTGCTGCCACGGGTCGGGCCGGACGGTCGGGTCAGCATCGCCAACGGGGCCGGGGCGATCGATGTCGTCGCCGACGTCGTCGGCTACTACCGGTCCGACCAGCCGGCGAGCCGCTACCACGCGATCGTGCCACGACGGCTGCTGGACACCCGGCGGCCTGGTTCGACTCGGCTCGGGCGAGACACCGCCGTCACCGTCGCGGTTGCCGGGCTCGGCGATGTGCCGGCTGAGGCGACCGGGGTGACGCTGAACCTCACCGCCGTGCACCCGACCTCGAGTGGGTTCCTCACCGTGTCGCCGTCTTTCGGGGCGCGCCCGGCGACCTCGACGGTCAACTTCGTCGCCGGGCAGGTCGTGGCCAACCGCGCGATCACCGGCCTCGCCGGCGGCAGTGTGTCGGTGTTCGCCGGCGCCGCCGCCTCCGACGTGCTGGTCGACGTTGTCGGCTGGTTCGGGCCGGCCGACGCCACCGGCCAGCAGTACACCGCGCTCACGCCCAGCCGGGTGCTCGACACCCGCCGCGGCCCGGCTGGGCCGGCCGGCCCCGCCGTCACGACGGTGCTGCCGATGGCCGGCCTGGCCGGGGTGCCCGCCGACGCCACGTCGGTCGTCCTGACCCTCACCGGCACCGCGCCGACGGCTGCGACGTTTCTCACGGCCTGGGCCGGCGGGCCACGGCCAGGCACCTCCGACGCGAACCTGCAGCCGGGCGCCACCGTCGCCAACCTCGTGGTGGTCCCGATGGCAGCCGACGGTTCCGTGTCCATCTACAACGCCGCTGGCTCGATCCACCTCGTTGCGGACGTGCTGGGCTATTACCGCACTGCCGGCGCGTGACGGCGCGGTCCGGGGGCCATACGGTCTCTGGACCATCGTCGTACGGCAAGGAGCGGGTCATGTCCAAGGACAAGCAGGGACGCGAGACCAAAAAGCCCAAGAAGGGCGCCAAGGTCGCAGCGCCGGCGCCGGTCGCTCGCCCGATCGCGCCCAGCAGCCCCAGGGATTGAGCCGCTGGTTTCAGCGCAGCGCCAGGCGATACGCCGCCCGGTGGCCGGTGGCGCTGCGCGCCCAGGTGAAGTCGGCTGCCTGGGCCCGCAACGTGTCGGCCGGCGGGGGGAAGGCCAGCACGCCAGACAGCGCTGCGGCGAAGGCCTCGGCGTCCCCGGCCGGGGCGTAGCGAGCGACCTCACCGCCGACCTCGCGCAGCGCCGGTAGGTCGCTTGTGACGACCGGCACCCCGGCGGCGAGGGCCTCGAGGACCGGCAGGCCGAAACCCTCATCGAGGCTCGGCAACACCAGGGCGGAAGCGCCCGCGACGACCGAACGCAGCGTTGGGCCGTCGAGATAGCCTGGTGTCACGCAGCCAGTGACATCGACCTGCTCGCCCCACCCGGCGGGGCCGACGAGGACCAGCGGTGGCGCCTGCGGCGTGAGTCGGTGCGCGGCCAGCAGGGTGGCGACATCCTTGCGAGGCTCGAGGGTCCCGACGAACACGACGTACGACGTCGGCAACCCCAGTCGTGCGCGCAGGGTGGCCGTCGCCGGTTCGGCCTCGGCCCAGGCCGGGTCCACCCCGTGCGGGACCACGACGACCGGTACTGCCGGGTCGTAGGCGTCGCGGACCTGGGCGGCCACCGCCTTGCTTGGGGTGATGACGATCGACGCGCGGCGCACCGAACGGGGGACCAGTGACCGGTAGCGGGCGCTGGCCGCACTGACGGTGCTGGTCAGGTGGAGATAAGCCAGGTCGTGAATCGTGACGACGCCTCGCGCGCGGGCGAGTGGCGGCAGCACGAAGTTGGTGGCGTGGAAGATGTCGCAGCTGCCACTGAGCAGCTCGGCCGGGGGCCATTCGAGGTGGGCCCAGGCTTGCTGCAGCAGTTGGGCCGGCGCCGGCCGGGACGCCACCCGCACCCCGCGGGGCACCTCGAGACTGCCCCGTCCGCGAAAGGTGAATGCGGTGGCGACGAGCTCGTCGTCGCCCTTGGCCAGCGCGGCCAGCAACTGCGCCACGTAGTGCCCGATCCCGGTCCAGCGACCGAGGAGCGGGGTCGCGTCGAGGCCGATCCTCACCTCACGGCAACAGATCGTGGGCGGTGGCGATCGCGTGCCACCGGTTGGCGAACGCCCGCTCGTCGTAGTCGTGGGCGCGGGCCGCCGAGGACGCCGCCAGCCTGGCCCGGAGCGCGTCGTCGTAGGCAAGTTGCACGGTCCGTGCGATGAGTTGATCGGGTGACGACCAGCGGAAACCGTCGATGCCCTCCCGGACGATCTCCTTCTGGCCAGCCCGGTCGATCACGACGGGTACGCAGCCGCCAGCCATCGATTCGACGGTCGTCATGCCGAAGTGTTCGCTGGACCACGGAGACTTCTGCTCGTT
>JAYUMN010000196.1:0-9601 GCA_043762595.1 Frankiales bacterium | reverse complement strand
CTCCGGGGGCCGTCTCGCGGTCTGTCCAAGGTCTCCCACGCAGGGACCGTCGCAGCGCTGAGGGAGTGGCATGGGCCGGCTGTTCGGCACTGACGGGGTCCGTGGGCTCGCGGGTGGTGAGGTCCTCACCGCAGAGCTGACCCTTCGGTTGGCTGCTGCCTCCGCCCTGGTCCTGCTCGCCGGGCCGCTGGCTCGCGGCGACCGGCCGGTTGTGGTGATCGGGCGGGATACCCGACCGTCCGGACCGATGCTGGAGGCGGCGGCGTTCGCTGGGTTCACCTCGGTGGGCTGCGACGTGGCGCGGCTGGGGGTCGTCCCGACACCCGCGGTGGCGTATGCGGTCGAGCACGCTGCGGCGCTGGGGCTGATGGTGAGCGCGTCGCACAACCCGGCGCCGGATAACGGCCTGAAGCTGTTCGGCGCCGCCGGCAGCAAGCTCGCTGACGCCGATGAGGACGCGATCGAGGCGCGGCTGGCCGGCGACCTGTCGCGGGTGAGCGGCGACGCTGTCGGGGTCGAGGTGCGGCCCGCCTCGAGCCATCCCGGGTACGCCGAGCACCTGCTCGCGACGGTCGGCAACCTCGCCGGTCTGCGGGTCGTCGTGGACGGTGCGCAGGGTGCGGCGTCGACGGTCGCGCCGGAGGTCTACCGGCGGGCTGGCGCCGAGGTCACGGCGCTGCACTGCGACGGTGACGGCCGGCACATCAACGACGGCTGTGGCGCTACCCATCCCGGTTCGCTGGCCGCGGCGGTCGTCGCGCACGGGGCCGATCTCGGGATCGCCCACGACGGCGACGCCGACCGTTGCATCGTCGTCGACGCCACCGGGACCGTCTTGTCCGGCGATCAGGTGCTCGGGCTGCTGGCCCTGGCCCGTAAGCAGGCCGGCCTGCCCGGCAGCGACGTCCTGGTTGCCACCGTCATGAGCAACCTGGGGTTGCTGCAGGCGATGCGGGCCGCCGGCATCGAGGTGCTGCAGACCGCGGTCGGCGACCGCTACGTGCTGGCCGCGATGCTCGCCGGCGGACACCGGCTCGGTGGGGAACAGAGCGGCCATGTCGTGCTCCGCGACCACGCCACGACCGGCGACGGGCTGCTCACGGCCCTGCAGGTGATGGACCGGGTCGTCCGCACCGGCCGGCCGCTCGCTGAGCTCGCCGCGGCCGTCACGCTGCTCCCGCAAGTCCTCGTCAACGTTTTGGCCGACCGCAGCCGGGCGAGCGACGACGACGTGCTCGCCGCCGTCGCCGTTGAGCAGGCCGCGCTGGCCGGCGGGGGTCGGGTGCTGCTCCGCCCGTCGGGCACCGAGGCGCTAGTCCGGGTGATGGTCGAGGCGCCGACCGCCGTGCTGGCCGATCTGGTCGCGGCGCGCCTCGCCGCCGTCGTGGCTGGCTGACCGGCATCGGCTGGGTCGCCGGACCGGCCGGTTCCGCGTCGAGGTGGCGGGTGCGCAGACCTCCGCGCTCGGCCGGATGCACATCACGACGAGGTCGTCGTGCGACATGGCGGAAGGACACCGCCGACCCCTCCCCGTGTCCCGACGAAGGTCGGTGCTCGCTGGCAGTGACGACCTCGCGCGTGACTGGTGGTGCACGTGCCTTGGTGACGGGCGCCCACAGGGGTTGATGGGACGGGAGTGAGCGTGCCGGGGAGCTTCGGTCGCTGATCCTCCACCGATCGGCCGATCCAATGCTTGCGGCACAGTGCCCTCGTGCATCCGCTGGTGCCCGTGCTGCTCGAGGCAGCGGCCGGACGCTGCCCGCCGGACGAGGGCGCCGTCGTGGTCCTGCCCCCGCTGGCCCCGGGCCAAGACGCCGTCGTCAGTCGCACGGCGCGGGCCTACGTCTGCACCGCCCTGCTTGAGGACGAGGCGTTGCATCTCGTGCCTGACGCCCACGGTGGCGCGACAGACCCGGGCACGTTGCTGGCCCTTGGGCGGGGCGGCACCGTCGGCGTCCTCGACGCGCCGCTCGTACGGGACGGCACCGGCGGCGAGCCCGAGCTGCCGGTGCGACATGACTTCGACGACCACCGCCCTGTCCGGCCCGCCAGAGCGGTCCGGAGCCACGTCTTGGTCCGCGGCGACCAGCGTGGCTTGGTGACCCTCGCGACCGGCGTAGCTGGCTGCCGCGAACTCAGCGATCAGGCCCTGCGGCTAGCGACGGACGCTCGCTCATCTGTGACCCGCTCTACGGCGACACCGGCCCGGTGTTCGCGGCCGTGTCGCCGGGCAACGCCCGGTCGTTACCCATGTTCCTCGACCTCGGCTTGCGCCGGTCGGCAGCGAGGTGCGGCTCCACGTCCCAGAGTCGATTGGCTCGCGGGCCCGCGAAGACCTCAGTCGAGGCGCCGCTCGGCTGTGAGGTGGCTGGGGGTGTCGCCAGTGTTGACGGTCGTGGTCGGTTCGATCAGGACGACTTCCGCGCCGTCTAGAGATACCGGCTGGTGGTGGACTCCCCGAGGCACGACGTACATCTGCCCCGCTCCGACGGTGACCTCGTCGTCGTCCATGCGGATGGTCAGCGAGCCGGTGAGTACGAGGAAGACCTCATCGGTCTCGAGGTGGCGGTGCCGGGTGAACTCGCCCTTGGTCTTGACGACCCGGATGTCGTAGTCGTTGAGCACGGCCACGGTCCGCGGGGACCAGGGCTCGTCGAATTTGGCCAGAGCGGCGAGCAGGTCCACGGGGTCAGCCACAGCGCCAGCCTGCCCGACCGAGCCTGACAGGTGCCGGCCGGGGGGAGCTGGCATTTGCACCGCTGCCACACCGGCGTCCACGCCATGGATATCAGTCCGATCCGTCCGGCGGAAGAAAGACCCGACCGGTCATCGCACCGGAACCTTTCGGTGCAGGGTCGTGCCTAAACCGGATACGGAGTCGATCTGCAGCCAACCGTCGAGCGAGCTGGTCATCTCGTCGAGCACGGCTGCGTCGCAGCTGGCAGGGCCCGCCGCTGGTCGCGGCGGGCCCTGCCATGGTGCTGGTTTGCCGGGTGTTACTTCAGGCCGAGGTAGGCATCGATGTCGACCTTGTTACCGGTTGAGGCTGCGTTTCTGGTGCTGAGTACGGCGACCTTGATGGTGTGTCCGTTCGCGTTACCGAGGCCAGCAGCAGTCCAGACGATCTGGGCGGTCTGCTGGGTGGGTGAATACAGGTCGACGACCTGGGAGGCGCCCCCGTCGACGGTGACTGAGGCCATCCCCCGGTCCGGGCCGGTGGTGGACACCCACGCGACGGTGGTGCCGAACAGCGGGTTGCTGTTGCTAGCGAACGCCCCGGTAGTGCTGGACTGTTGCACCGAGCCGTTGAAGGCGCCGGTGAGGTTCACGCCGCTCCAGCTGCCGTTGAAGCTGAAGCCACCGTTGTTGTCAGTCACTGGCAGGGAGAACCCAGCAACAGCGCTGTAGGCCCCCCACGCCCCGGCGCTGTTCTGCGCCCGTACCTGGTAGCGGTAGCTGGTGACCGTGGACTGGTTGGTGGCGCTGGGAGTGTCCTTGACCGTCGCGGTGGTGACGGTGCAGGGCGTTGCGAGCAGGCAACTGCCGCCGGGCAGGTCCAGGAACGACCCACCGTTGAGGCTTTGCTGCAGTTCGTAGCCGACTGAGTTGGCGCTGCCAGCAGCCCAGTTCAACGTGACTGGGACGCTGCTGGTGGTGACCGGGCCGCTGGGGGTGACCAGGCTGGCTGCCAGGGCGGTCGGCGGGTTCGGTACTGCGGCGCCAGCGGTGACTGAGAAGGCGTACGGCAGGGTGGCCGTCGCGACGCCGTCAGCGCCGATCGCCTTCAGCTTGTAGCTGTACGTGCCGTCCGCGGTGGCTGGGTGGCTGTCTGGGGACGTGCACGCACTGAACGCATCGGCCGCTGTGGCCAGGACGAATGAGCACTGGAACGTCCAGCCGGCGGTCTGGGCTTTGGCGAAGGCGAAGGTTTCGGTGGCGCTGGTGGAGGGGTTCGGCGGGTTGCTGGTCAAGGTGGGCGCCGTAGCGTCCAGCACCAGCGAGGTGGTGGCCGAGCCGATGCTCGCCCCGGCCGGGTTGCTGCCCTGCACGGTGAAGGTGTAGCTGCCGTCGGCGGTGCCGGGGTAGCTCTTGGGGCTGGTGCAGGGGGTGAAGACCGGCGCCGCCGGAGCCTGGGTCAAGGCGCAGGAGAAGCTCGGGCCGGTCACACCGGGGGCGGAGAAGGCGAACGGCAGGGCGCTGTTGGCCGTCGGGCTGCTGGGTTTGCTGTCCAGGCTGACCGAACCGATGGTGTAGGTCTGGCTTGCGGTGGAGGTGTTACCGGCCGGGTCGGTCGCGAGGTAGGTCAACACCGTCGAGGTATTGATGCTGATCGGCCCGGTGTAGGCGGTGCTCGCGGCGGTCGGCGTGGTCCCGTCGGTGGTGAAGAACAGGCTCGCCGGTTCGTTCGCGCTGAGCGTGACTGACTGCGTCGCGGCGTAGGCGCCACCGGCTGGGTTGGCCGTCACGACCGGGGCGACCGTGTCGATCACGAGCGCTGAGGTGGCCACTGCGCTGGTGTTACCGGCCAGGTCAGTGCCTTTGACCTTGAACGTGTAGCTCCCGTCGGGTTGGGCTGGGTAGGTCTGCGGGGAACCGCAGGGCCCGAAGGCATCCGCACCGGTGCTCAGCGAACACGCGAACGTGGTGCTGGGCTTGGAGGAGGCGAAGGTGAACGACGGGGTGTTGACCTTGGTCGGGCTAGTCGGCGCCGCGCTGCTGGTGATGACCGGTGCGACGGTGTCGACGGTGAAGGTGTAGACCGCCGACGTGCTGGTCGCGCCGGTGGCGTCCAGGCTCTGGACCTTCAACGTCCAACTGCCATCAGCCAGGATTGTGGTCGCCGGCGGGCTGAACGGTGAGCTGCACGCGGTGTAGGCATCCGGTGCCCCGGTGGTCACCAGCGAGCAGCGGAACAGGTTGGCGTTGGCGCTGGCGAAGGTGAAGGTCGTGGCTAGCGCCGGGCTGCTGTTGTTGTGGTTGGTTGGGTTGGCGACCTTGCCGGTGATGCTGGGTTGCGCCGGTCCGGCGACTGGTGTGCCGGCCTTCCACACCCGGCCCAGGCCGTTGGGTGGGGCAAGCGCGCTGGGGTTGTCCCCGACGTAGAGGTTGCCGGCCGGGTCCAGCGCCAAGGAGAACACGAACGCGAACGGCGACTGGGTGCCATCGGGGTTGACCCCGCTACTGGCGTAGGTGTTCACGGCGCCGGTGCTGATCGTCCACACGTTGACGTTGGTGGTGCTGCTGCCGGTACCTGGGGCGGGCGGGGACGCCAGGTAGATCTTGTCCTTGCCGTCGGTGGCGAAGCCCTTGGGTCCGCGGGTGTTCAGCGCCAGCAGGCTGGTGCAGGCCCCTGGTGCGCAGGTCGCGACGTTGGTCAGCAGGTCAACGCCCTTGTTGTCGGCGATGTAAAGGTCGGCGTCGGCTGGGGCGCCGCCTGCGGCGGGGTTGACGATGATGCCCATCCCGAAGCTCGGGACGTCGCGGGTGGTGTGCGCCACGAACTCGACGTTCTGCGTCGCAGTGCTGATGGCTGAGGCGTTCAGTACCCGGGCGATCTGGGTGGTGGCGCCGATCGCGCGGGTCCGGAACCCGACGTACAGCGAGTCGGTCAGCGGGTCCAGCGCGACGGCGTCGGCGCGCTGACCATCAAGGCCCACGCCGCTGCCGACCAGCCCGGAGGCGATGACCTCAGGGGTGTTTAGCGTTTCGGTCACCGGGTCGAAATGGAACCGGACGACCCCGACGCTTCTGGAGCTGCCGTCAGCGACGTACAGCAGGTTTTTGGTGGCGTCGAAGGCGGACTGCTCCGCCTTGGTCATCCCGGCCGCGGTCGCACCGATCTTGCAGGTGCTGGTGTTGTCGAGCGCTAGCGTGCCGCCGGTCGGGATGTCCATCCGGCACAGCCCCGTGGCGGTATCCGGCAGCCACAGGTGGCTCCCCATCCACACCCCGTCGGAGGGCAGGCTCGGAGCGTTGTACCCGGCCGGTGGGGTAGTTGCCCCGAACACACCGCCGTACAGCGCGGCGGGGACCTGCGCGGGCAGCGACGGGTCGTTAGCCGGCACCCCCGGCGCACCGGTGACGTCGGCGGGGGCGTTCGGGCCGACCCGGAAGTAGCGGCCGTTGAACGCGCTGGCGCCCGCGCTGGGATCATCCCCGACGAACATCGCGTGCTGCGGATCGAACCCGACGCTGAACGCGAAGGAGATCTGGCTCAAGCTCCCGTCGTCAAGGACCCCGAAGTTGGCGTAGGAGTCCTGGACATCGGTGTTGTTGTGGTAGCGGTGGATGTGGGAGACCGTGCCCGGGGAGTCGCTGATGTAGAACACCGTCGGGTTAGCCGGGTCGGTGCGCAGCCCCATCGGGGTCAGCACCTTAGGTCCAGGGGTCGGCGCGGCCCCGGGCACCGGCACGACACTGGCCCGGGTCGTGACGCAACCGGCCACCGTGCCGGTGCAGGTCTCGGCGTTCAGCACCACCGTCAGGCTGTTCTTCTGCGCCAGCACCAGGTCCGGTGCCGGGTCAGCGGCTGAGCAGCCAGGTTGGCCGGCCGCCCGGGCGGCGCCGGCCCCGCCGTTGAGCACAGCCAGGTTCGACCAGCACACAAACGTGATCGCCCGGACCCGAGTGCCATCGGAGGATTTTGCGAAGCTGGTCTCCACCGTCTGGGTGGAAATCGGGCCGTTGTCACCGGAGATCCGGGCGATATTGCCGTTGAGGTCGTTGCTGACGTAGAGCTGGTGGTCCTGCGGGCCGAGCGCAGTCCCGAACGGCTTGTTGTCCGTCGGGTAGCGGTTCGGTGCCATCAACTCGACCTTGGTCATCAGCTGTGAACCAGGGTTGTACGTCATCCGATACACCCCGAGGCTCTTGACCGCCCAGTCCGGGGTGTAGACGTAGAACGTGCCATCGGCGTTGCGCCGCGGGTCCAACGTCGGGGTGCCTGCCTTCCCGCCGGCGATGATGCACCCGCCGGGGGTGTTGCGGTCCAGCACAGCTGCCGTTACCGCGCCGGTCGCCGGGTCAGTCACGCTCGGCAGGATCCGGCAGAACCCCGACGGAACATCAGTGGTCCACACATGCCCGTAGCTGGCGGCCGCAGGATCTGTCCCTGGGTCCATCGGGCCGGTCGTCGTCCCATCGGTCGTGCCGGCCAGCCACACGTTGCCGTGCGGGTCGGTGGCCTGGCTCAGGTACTGCCCACCGGTCGCCGCGAACGCCGGTGCGAGCCCAACGATCGGCGCCAAGGCGGTGGCGCCGAGTGCCAGCACAGCCACCCGGGCCGCGTACCGCCGCCCCCGCGGGGTGGTGCGCCCAGTTGGCCCAGCGACTCGCCCGACCTGGGTTCGATTCGTCAAGAATTTGATCATTGCTTCGGTCCTTTGACCTCGATATGCCCGGATGTAGGTGCTGGGCCGGTTGGCCCTGGTGCCGACCTGACTGCTGGGGGAGTCGCACCCGGACCTGTCCTGGTCAAGTCGGGTCCGGGTGCGACGGCGGCGGCATCGGGCTCAGGAGGTGGCCGTCCGTCGACCGACAGTCAGACCGCCGGCCGTGGCGACCATGCGCCCACGACCTTGCGGTGCCCTGTCCGCTCGCTGATTCCCCGGAGGTCGTACGACCTTCGGCGGACTGCGGCCGGGGCGCCGGCGTGTGCCAGCCAGGCGCCCGGAACGCAAGCAGCCCCCGACAACCGGGGTCAGGAGCTGCCCCGGTGGGGGTGGTCAGACTAGGGCGCCAAACCTGACCCACAGGCCAGTCCAAGAGACCGACCGAGCGGACTGGGCACCGTCCGCGACGCCGAGTCCAGCCACTCGCCGCCCGAGGGCTCACAGCGGCTTGAAGGGCGCTGTGGAGCCCGTCCGACGTGGCCAGCGGCCTGGCGGACCGTTTCGGGCATGAGTGCCCCGGTCGGGATGCCGCGGACACCGCGTTCCTGCTGTCGTGCGGCGAAGGGGTCCAGCTCGACGAGAGCACCGCGAGCGCCGTGGTTGACAGCGACCTGCCCTTTGACAACCTGGATGTACCCTTCAGGCCTCGCTGAGCGGCCGGCTGATCGGCCCGGGTGTCAGTGCCACAGCAGCTCCGGTGCGATCGCGGCCTGCTGGCCGTGGCGCCGGCTCACCGCCCGGGGTGCAGGCTGAGTTCGTCTTCGCCGATGAGGTCCCCTATGAAGGCACCTGTCACCAGGTCGCGCGACCTCGAAGTGGTGCTGCCTGCCAACGAACGTCAGCCGTGGCCGAGCGCGAGCAGGAATGCTCGGAGCCGGGCGACCAGGGCGTTCTTGAGGTCGCGTTCAGCGGTGGGCAGGGCTGCGCGACCGGTGACAGCGAGACCGAGGCGTTCTGGACGGAGTTCCTGGGCGATCTAGGCGACCGCGGCCTGGCCGGGGTCCAGCTGGTCATCAGCGGCGCGCACCGCGGCCTGGTCAACGCCAACGGCACGGCCTAGCAAGCCAGCAGCGGGCAGGGCTGCCGGGTGCTCTTCATGCGCAACGTGCTGGCCAAGGTCAGTAAGGGCCACGACGAGATGGTCGCCGCCACCATCCGGACGATCTTCGCCAGCCCGGCCAGAAGGAAGTCCGTCAGCAGGTCGACCTCGTCGCCGTGTTCTCACCGGCCAGTTCCCAGCAGTTGCCCAGATGCTCCTGGTTGTCAAGGCCGACCTGACCGCGTTCAGCGACTTCCCGCACGGCTGCTGGCGCAAGATCTGGAACACCAACTCGGTTCATGGCGCGCTTCAACCGCAAGGTCAAGAGACGGACCGAGGTCGTTGGCATCCTCCCCAACCCCGCGGCCCTGCTGCGTTTGTCGAGGTGCGTACTCACATCGAGGCCCACGACGAGTGGCAAGACAGCGACCGCCGCTACCCGTCCGAGGAGTCCATGGCGCTGCTCCGCGGTCCTGAGCCGGCACCACTTCCGCACCAAACACGACAGGCAGGTCATCAGCGCTTGGATCGAGGAGTGCTGCAACCTCAGTCGCAGGCACGGCTCGGCGGGGATGAAGTCCCCATCGAGTTCGAGAAATCCTCTACCAGCCGAACCATCGAGGCCGAACCGAACCCTCGACGGTTCGAGGGGAAGCGCAGCAGACCACCCCGGACACGACTACGAGAAAGGAGATCGCCGCTCCGGGACAGTTGCGCACTTGCAGAGCAACACGCGACGAGTCACACCGGTCTCGGGGACGCGACCCGTTGGATGACCGGCCGCGCTCCGGTGGCCCGATCTCGGATTGGCAGCTGTACGGCGGCGGCGGCGTAGTTGCTGTTCACCGTGGGACGCGCGATCGCCCGTGTCACCAACATCTTGAAGTTGCCGGCCGGGCAGCCCGCGGTCCTGACATGACTTGGGGTGTGCTCTTGGCCGGTAGGGCGGTGCTGGTGGGTGCGTGGTGTGCTGGTTGGGTACCGCTGACTGGAGAGGGGATCTGCTGTGCTTTTCGGTGGGTTGGGGATGCCTGAGGTCGGGGTGCTGATGGTGCTGGGGTTGTTTCTGTTCGGGCCGGATCGGTTGCCTGGTCTCGCCGCCGATGCCGGTAAGAACCTGCGTAAGCTCCGGGTCTACCTCAAGTCGTTGACTGAGGATCTTCAAAGCGAG
>JAYUMN010000195.1:0-1896 GCA_043762595.1 Frankiales bacterium | reverse complement strand
GAGCGCGACCCGGAGCACCCCGAGGTGGTGCTCACCGTCCGCGGCGTCGGCTACAAGGCCGGTCCCAACTGACCGTCCCGCCGCTGCTGCGCACCGCGGCCGCGCGGCTGTCGGTTCGGTGGCGCCGCTCCCTGCAGTTCCGGGTGGTGGTGACCACCCTGGTCGTCAGCGGTGTCGTCGTGGCCCTGCTCGCCTCGCTGCTGCTCGACCAGGTCGGGCGCGGCCTGGTCGGCGCGAAGACCCGGGCGGCGTTGTCCGAGGCGCAGTCCGGGCAACTGCAGGCGCAGGACCTGAGCGCGGGCGGTGACTCCCGGCCGGGCGTCGTCGAGTCGCAGCTGCAGAGCATCGCGCAGACCCTGACCGACCGGGGCGCCGCCGGCGGGCAGTACGCCATCGTGCTCGAGAGCGCCAACGGCCAGACGAAAGCCTTCGCCTCGCCCGGCGTCGGGCCGGCCGAGGTGCCTCACGGCCTGGTGGCGCGCCTCGCCAACCAACCGCTTGCCTACATTTTCGCCCCCATCCCCACCCCCGCCGGCCGGCGGGCCGGCCTGGTCGTCGGCTCCGTCCTGGACACCCAGCTGGGCAGCTACTCGCTGTTCTACCTGTTCCCGCTGACCGCCGAGGAGCAGACCCTCGCGCTGGTACGACGGACCGCAGCCGCCGCCGGCGTCCTGCTGGTCCTGCTGCTGGTGCTCATCACGGGGCTGGTGACCCGGCAGGTCGTCCTGCCGGTGCGACTCGCGGCGAAGACCGCTGAGCGGCTCGCCGCCGGCCAACTGGAGGAGCGGATGGCGGTGCGGGGCGAGGACGAGATCGCCCGGCTGGCAACGACGTTCAACTCGATGGCCGAGGCGCTGCAGTCGCAGATCCGGCAGCTCGAGGACCTCTCCAGGGTGCAGCAGCGGTTCGTGTCCGACGTCAGCCACGAGCTGCGCACCCCGCTCACGACGGTCCGGATGGCAGCTGACGTGCTGCACGAGGCGCGGGCCGGCTTCCCGCCGGCGACGGCCCGGGCGGCCGAGCTGCTGCAGGCCCAGCTCGGCCGGTTCGAGGAGCTGCTCGCCGAGCTGCTCGAGATCAGCCGGTACGACGCGGGAGCGGCCTCCCTCGACGCCGAGCTGCTGGACCTCGTGCCGATCGTCCAGCGGGTCGTCGACGCGGCCCGGCCGCTCGCTGACCGGCGTGGCAGCGCGCTGGCTGTGATCGCTGCCGGCCCGGTCGTCGCCGAGGTCGACCAGGTACGGCTCGAGCGGGTGCTGCGCAACTTGTTCGTCAATGCCGTCGAGCACGGTGAGGGTCGCCCGATCGAGGTCAGCGTCGCCGACGGCGCCGACTGCGTAGCGGTCCTCGTCCGCGACCACGGGGTGGGGCTGCGACCCGGCGACTCGGCCCGGGTCTTCACCCGATTCTGGCGGGGTGACCCGTCGCGGGCCCGGACGACCGGTGGTACGGGTCTCGGTCTCGCCATCGCCCTCGAGGACGCCCGGCTGCACGGCGGCCAACTTCAGGCCTGGGGTATGCCGGGCCACGGTGCGGCCTTCCTGTTGACCCTGCCGCACACCGTCGGCGGCCCGATGGGTCAGAGCCCGCTGGCGCTCCGGCCGGGACCGGTCAACCGCGGCGTGGCCGCACGGGCGCGGTCATGAGGGCACCGGCCGCGGTGCTGGCGCTCGCGGTGCTCTCGGCCGGGTGCTCCCTGCCGCTGCCCCACGGGGTGCAGCAGCCCGGCAAGGTCGCCGCCGGACAGCGACCGCCCCGCGACATCCAGGTCCTGCCGCCCGGGCCGCGGGCCGACGCGAGGCCAACCGACGTCGTCCTTGGCTTTCTCGGCGCGCAGAGCAACCCCGACCGGCAGCATGCGATCGCCCGGCAGTTCCTCACCCCGTCCCGGCGTAC
>JAYUMN010000194.1:0-2349 GCA_043762595.1 Frankiales bacterium | reverse complement strand
GGCCGCAGCTTCCTGAGGTCTGCCCTCGACCGGAGCTACAGCCCGACGTATCTGCCAGCGGCTGTGCCCGCGCTGGTACCAGTGCTCGAGATGACCTGTCGGCGCACCACCCTGGTCGGCCTCACCGAGCAGGTGCGGGTCACGGCCGACACCGACCTGCGCCTCGGCGACCGGGTCCTGCGGCCGGGGCTCGTCCTGCTCGAGGTCAAGTCCGCCGGGCCGCGCACCGACGTCGACCGGGCGCTGGTCCGTCAGGGCGCCCGGCCGACCGCGTTCAGCAAGTACATCGCCGCGATCGAGCTCGACGGCAGTCAGGTGCCGCGGCCCCGCAAGCACCTAGCCCGGCTACTGGCCCACTGCTTCGTCCCGGACGAGCAGCGGCGTACGACGTAACGGTTGCTCGCTCAGCAGCCGTTGCCGGCCGCGCCCGAGAAGCCCGGCTTGGCCTGCTTCGCATCGCCCGCCACTGGGCCGCCGCCACCCTCCCCCGCGATCGGCATCGCGGGCGTCGTCACGATCTCGCCCTCGACGTGTGCCGGCGGGAGGTAGCCGGAGCCGCCCTCGACCCGGGACCAGTGGCCCTCGTCGACGGTCACCTCAGCGATCTCGAAGGTGGTGCGGTATGGACCAAACTCCACATGGTTGTTCACCGCGTAGAGCGCCTGCGGCGCGCACAGGAACAGCGCGAGCGCCTGCTCCTTGACGTAGGCGTCGATCCGTTCGGCGACCTTGACCAGCTTGGCGCCATCGAGCTGCACCTTCATCTCGTCGAACAGCGCGTCGAAGCCCTCGTCGAGCGGACCGGCCCGGAACGCACCGTCGCGGCCGAAGAACTCCCGGTGCACGGCCGCCGGCGGCGCCTCACTTGACAGGTCGAACCAGCCGAACAGCAAGATGTCCCAGGGCTGGCCCAGCTTGTTCTCGATCAGCCGTCGGGCGCCCGCCGGCATGGCGGCGTCCGGCACCACGATGAGCTCGACATCGATGCCCAGCGAACCGCGCAGGTCCCAGGCGACCAACGAACCGAGGCCGGCGAAGTTCTCGCCGGTCGCGAGCCGCAACGGCCGGCCGGCCGGCCAACCGCTCTGCTGGAGCAGCGCTTTGGCCCGGGCCGGGTCGTGCGGGAACGGTGTCGCACCCTCGGGCAGGCCACTGCACCATGGCGGCGTCATCGCCGGGATCACCGTGGCGTAGCCGTTCAGACCCTGGGCCACCAGCTTGGCCCGGTCGACGGCGAGGTTGATCGCCGTCCGCGCAGCCACGGTGTCGAGCGGGACGTCGGCTTGACCTCGGTTGATGATGCCGACAAGCACCCGGTTGGCATCGAAGGCGACCAGCTTGGCGTGATCGGAGGCCAGCACCCGTTCGGCGTCGGCGGGGGAGACCTCGGTGACGATGTCCACCTCGCCGTCTCCGGCGAGGCACAGGTCCAGACCCTGGTCAGGGGATAGGTCGTTCCGGAAGACCGCCCGCTCGATGCGTGGACCCCGTTCGCGGTTCCAGTGATCGAGGTTGGCCTCGAGCACGAGCTGCGGGCTGCGCTGCTCGCTCTCGATCAGGTGGGAGCAGGCGAAGGGCTCGCCAGACATGATGACCGTGCGGGTCGTGATCGAAGACACACCCTGAACCAGGGTGAAGGGGCCGGTCCCCCAGGGACCGGCCTCGTCGATCACTCACCAGTGGCCATCGCCGCTGCCGAACTTCTTGTAGCCGAAGCCCGGGCCGTTGGGACCCCAGAACTCCTTGCTGGTGATGTGGAAGCCACGCATCTTGCCGATCGCAAGCCCGTCCGGACCTGGGAAGTGGAACCGCAGCGTCAGGTCGTCGACGACCTCCGCCACCGACGCCGGTGGGAAGTTGAGCCAGGTGCCAGGGGGGTGCGGCGCCGCCCACTGCTGCATCTGGTCAAAGTTGATCTTGATGTGCTCGGCGGTGAAGATCTCGCCGTTCTGGAACCGCACGCCCGCACGCAGCTTGAGCTCCAGGGTCGTGTCGTCGAGCCATTCGCTCGACTCGGCGAGCGCGTAGACGATGCGACCGTCCTGATCGGTGCGGACCGGCTCCTCCATCGTGTTCCAGGTGATGAACAGCCAATTCAGCGGTGACGGGTCGACGATGTTGATCGTTCCGTGCGGGGTGATCTTCGTGCCGGCCTGCGCAGGTCCGTCCTGGATGGCGGTCACGGACGTGAAAAACTGGTCATGTGCAACCTCCGACGGTGCAGGGTCCAAGTGATTGGACGTTACACAGGTATGACGCGGCTCACAACGATCGACCGGTACGCCGGGTCAGCGGCGGGCCCGGTCGGTGGTCGCCCGCAGGGACAGGACGGTGGTGACCGCCAGGGCA
>JAYUMN010000193.1:0-6005 GCA_043762595.1 Frankiales bacterium | reverse complement strand
TGAGATCCGGCCCGGTTCGGTCGTACTGAACGGCTCGTTCGAGGCGCGAGTCGTGGTCGCCGCGGACGGCGCGAACGGCGTCCTACGCCGACTCGTGGTCGGGCCGGCAGCCGCCGGCCGCGATGGCGGTAGCGGTTCGCGGTTACGCGGCGGCGCCGGCCGGCCCGCCGGAGCAGGTCATCGTGATGGACGGCCGGGACTGGCCCGCCTACGCCTGGTCGTTCGCCGCCGGCGACGGCACCGCCAATGTCGGCTTCGGCATGCTGCTGCCTTCGTTGCAGGCGGCCCCGTCCGGCGGGCGGCGCGAGCTGCACGCCCGGCTGATCGAGCTACTGCCCGGCATCGAGCCGACCCGGCTGCGCTCGCACCACCTGCCGCTGTCGTCCGCCCGGCCCAACCAGCCGCCTGGCCGGGTGCTGCTGGCCGGCGACGCCGCCTCGCTGATCAACCCCCTCACCGGTGAGGGAATCTTTTATGCGCTGCTGTCGGGCCGGCTCGCCGGCGCCGCAGCCGTCGGGCCGGCCGACCCCGGTACGGCGTATCGAGCCGCGCTGGCCGGTGAGCTCGGACGGCACCTGCGGCACACCACCCTGCTGGCGCGGCTGACCGCCGACCAGCGGATCCTGGAGGCCGGAGTGCGCGCGGCCGGCCGGTCACCGGGTGCGTTCGATGCGCTCGTCGAGGTGGGGCTGGGCCGGGGGCTGATCACCCGTCCGCTGCTGCAGGCGCTGGCCGGTGAGGTGTTCGCCAAGGCCCGGCGGGTCGTCACGCGATGATTCCGCGCCGACCGGCTGCTCAACCTCGACAGGCTGCACGCGCAAAGATCATCCGCCGGCCCGGCGTACCGTGATCTTTGTGCGGCTTCGCGCAGTTCGACGCTCGGCCAGTACGCAAAGATCGTCTCCGGGCTTCCGGAACGGTTGATCTTTGTGCGACTCAGCGTGCCTGCAAGCTGGCCCCATGCGCAAAGATCACCCGGTACGCCGTTCCTGGATGATCTTTGCGCGCAGCGCGCAGGCGCCGCGCGCAGGAGCCGGGCAACCGCTGGCCTGAGGGTCAGTGCTTGCGGATGCGCACCGCCGTGCCATAGGCGCAGATCTCAGTCCAGTTGCTGCCCATCTCGCTGGTGTCGAAGCGCATCGCCAGGATCGCGTCGGCGCCCTTACGCAGCGCCTCTTCGATCATTCGCTGCTGCACCTGGTTGCGGCTGTCGACCAGGGCCTTGGTCATCCCCTTGAGCTCCCCGCCGACGATCGACTTGAACGACGCACCGATCTGCGAGCCGACGTTGCGCGACCGCACGGTGAGGCCGAACACTTCCCCCAGCACCTCGGTCACGTCGTACCCGGGCAGGTCGTTCATCGTCGAGATGATCACGCGAGCATTCCCATCAGCACAGCATGCTCCTTGTCGGTGAGCTTGCCGATCAGCTCAGCCACGAAACGCTCGGCCTTGCCGCCGATCAGCGGGACCCGCACCTTGACCGTGCCCTCAATGCTGTAGCGGGTGCCGGCCGGGGCCGATTCGAGCCACATCGTGCCGCCGATCTCGGTCGGTGCCCCGAGCAGATCGGCGCGCCAGGTGCCGCGGCGCACCCCCGCCTGGTCCGGGCCCCAGGTGTCGGTCTGGACCACCCGGCCGTCGCTGGGCAGGAACCGCTGCAGGAAACCGGGCGCGCCGTCGGGCAGCGTCCGGGACACCGCCAGGGTGACCCCGCCGTCAACGGCGACATCGCGGCGCATGGTGGTGCTGTCGTCGTGCAGCACCTCGGCTTTGCGCTGAGCCCAGCCCGCTCCGGACAGCGCTGCGAAAACCGTCTCGACCCCGCCCGGGCAGTCGTAGACCCGGGTGAGGTGCACGCTCATGAGGCTGCCTCCTGTTGCGATGCCGTCGGCGCCGGTTCGGCCACGATCGGCGTCACCCGCACCCGGGCGACCCGGCGCCCATCGAGCTCGGTGACCTCGAGCCGATGCTCGTCGAACTCGACCGCCTCACCGGTGTGCGGCACGTGGCCAAGCGCGGCCATGACGTAGCCGGCCAGCGTCTCGTAGGGCCCCTCCGGCAGCCGAACGCCGGTCTGCTCGTGCACCTCGTCGAGGTTGAGTAGCCCGTCCGCCTCGACCTGCTCACCGCGGAAGCGCAGGGCTTCGTCGCCCGGTGCGTCGTACTCGTCGCGGATGTCGCCGATGACCTCTTCGATGAGGTCCTCCAGCGTGACAATGCCCGCTGTCCCGCCGTACTCGTCGACGACGACCGCGATGTGATGACCCTCGCGGCGCATCTCCGACAGCGTCGGCAACACCTTCTTGGTGCCCGGCAGGAGCATGACGTCGCGGGTCACCTCGCCCACCTTGAGCCCCCGGTCCCTCGACGCGGGCACCAGCAGGTCGCGCACATGCACGAAGCCGAGCACGTCGTCTTGCGACCCGCGTATGACGGGGTAGCGCGAGTGCGGCGCGTCAGCGGTGAGCTGGGCGGCCCGCAGCACGGTGATGGACGCGTCGAGGAAAGCCACCTCGGTCCGCGGCACCATCACCTCGCGCAGCCGGCGCTCCCCGGCGGCGAAGACCTCGTCGATGAGCTTGCGTTCGTCCTTGGTCAGCGACTCGTGGGAGGCGACCAGGCGGCGCAACTCCTCCTCGGTGATGGCTTCGCGCTTGGCCTTCGGATCGGCGCCGAGCAACCCGACGACTACGTCGGTGCTGCGCGAAAGCAGCCAGATGAACGGTCGCATCAACGTCGCAAACCCGTCGAGCAGCGGGGCGAGGAGCAGCGCTGTGCCCTCGGCACGCTGCAGGCCGAGCCGTTTCGGAACCAGCTCCCCGACCACGATGGCGACGTAGCTGATCGTGAGGGTGATGAGCACCAGCGCCAGCACATCTGCCAGCCCTCTGGACAGGCCCAGGTCCTCCAGGTGCGGCTGAAGATGGCTCGACAGCCGGGACTCACCGAAGGCAGCGGACATGAAGCCGGCGAAGGTGACGCCGATCTGCGCAGCGGCCAGGAAGCGGTTGGGGGTTGCGGCCAATCCGGCGACCCGCTGCCCGCGCCGACTGCCGGCTGCGAGGCCTTTGACCTGGCTCTCGCGCAGGCTCACCAGCGCAATCTCCCCCGCGACGAACACCGCGCCGAACACGATAAGCACGAGGATCAGCGCCATGCTGATGAACACGTCGGTCATCTGGGGCCCTCGGGGTGGTCCACGTCGGCCAGCGTAGCTACGCCATCGCCTTCTCGAGGTTGGCCTTGATCGAGGCGAGGAAGTCTTCCGTCGTCTGGAACGGCTGGTCGCGACTGATCAGCAGGGCCAAGTCCTTGGTCATGTTGCCCTGCTCGACGGTCTGGATGCAGACCTTCTCCAGGGTCTCGGCGAAGGCGGTGACCTCCGGCGTGCCGTCCATCTTGCCGCGGTAGGACAGCCCCTGGGTCCAGGCGAAGATCGACGCGATCGGGTTGGTCGAGGTCGGGTTGCCCTTCTGGTGCTCGCGGTAGTGCCGGGTCACCGTGCCATGCGCGGCCTCGGCCTCGACCGTCTTGCCGTCCGGCGTCATGAGCACCGACGTCATCAGACCCAGCGAGCCGAAGCCCTGCGCGACCGTGTCGGACTGCACGTCGCCGTCGTAGTTCTTGCAGGCCCAGACGTAGCCGCCCTCCCATTTCATCGCGGCGGCGACCATGTCGTCGATGAGCCGATGTTCGTAGGTGATGCCGGCGGCCTGGAAGTCGGCGGCGTACTCAGCCTCGAAAATCTCCGCGAACAAGTCCTTGAAGCGTCCGTCGTAGGCCTTCATGATCGTGTTCTTGGTGGAGAGGTAGACCGGCAGCTTGCGGTCCAGCCCGTAGCGCAGCGAGGCGCGGGCGAAGTCGCGGATCGAGGCGTCGAGGTTGTACATCGCCATCGCGACACCGCTACCCGGGAAGTCAAAGACGTTGAGCTCAGTGGCAGCGCCGCCATCGGCCGGCTGGAAGGTCAGTGTCAATGTCCCCTCGCCCGGCACGACCAGGTCGGTCGCCCGGTACTGGTCACCGAAGGCGTGCCGGCCGATGATGATCGGCTTGGTCCAGCCGGGCACCAGTCGCGGGATGTTCGAGATGATGATCGGCTCGCGGAAGATGACGCCGCCCAGAATGTTGCGGATCGTGCCGTTGGGCGACTTCCACATCTTCTTCAGACCGAACTCGGTGACCCGAGCCTCGTCCGGGGTGATGGTCGCGCACTTCACGGCGACGCCGTACTGCTTGGTCGCGTTGGCCGAGTCGATGGTGACTTGGTCGTCGGTCGCATCGCGGTGCTCGATCGAAAGGTCGAAGTACTTGAGGTCGAGATCGAGGTACGGCAAGATCAGCTGCTCCTTGATGAACGACCAGATGATGCGCGTCATCTCGTCACCGTCCATCTCGACGATCGGGTTCTTGACCTTGATCTTGGTCTTGGTCACCTAGGCACTCCTCGTCTTGGCTTGCGGGGCGCAACATGAGCCGCAGGAACAGTCGGTACGTCGGGTCATCGCGGGCTATCAAGTCGTCTGACTTCAGCACCGCTTCCCCGGGCCGCATCGATCAGGCCCAGCGCGTTTGCCTTGGCCACGTCGCAGAGGTCGTCGTAGCCGGCGCGATGCCGTTCGGCCTGCAACGTGACGACTGCCTCGGCAATGCGAACGACGTCCACCGCCAACGCGCCGAGGGCAAGCCGCATGCCGCGGGTACCGGGCCCGATGCCGGCGACGCACAAGCCCTTGAGCTCCACATGCGTGACCCTCCGGCTGGCCTCCACCGCTCGGCTCGACCATCCCCTGCCTCGCGTAACAATCCCTCGGTTGCGCGGTAGGCAAGCTCGTGGAGGAGGGCGTCGTAGGCACTGCTGACGGCCCGCCGCAGCTCGATGGACGTGGGTCGACCCGTGGCGGCGTGGCGACCGACGAGCCGGTCGGCCAGGTCGAGCAATTCGTAACGATGGACAGGACGGGTCGTCAAGGCTGGGGGTCCTGCGCGTGGGCGCTCTTCGAGGCGTCTGGCGCCTGGTCTGGATCCGCATCCGAGGCGCCACCGACAGAGGCGATCTCCACGCCCCCGACACCGGAGGCGCCGAGACGGTGACGCGCCTCCTGCCGGGCCGCGAACAGATCGTCAGTCGTCGACGTGGCCCGACCAGTGGGGAGCGGGCCGAGCTCGAGCAGTACCGAGCGCTCGTTGGCGTCGTACCGTGCCTCGGTGCGCGCTCCCACGATCCGAACCGCACCCGTCGCCACACCGACGAAACGACGCGCGAGGCTTGAGGTCTCGTCGCCCGACAATGCCGCGGCGTGGGCGTTCACCCCTGACCGGATCCGATGAGGCCGAGGGCGCGGACGGCGTCGCGCTCCTCGACGAGCTCGGCAACCGAGGCGTCGATGCGGCTGCGGGAGAACGCGTCCACCTCGAGCCCCTGCACGATCTCCCACCGGCCACCCGTCGCGGTCACCGGGAACGAGCTGATGATGCCCTCCGGCACGCCGTACGAGCCGTCGGACCTGATCGCCGCCGAGGTCCAGCTACTGCCGTTGACCCAGTCGTGCATGTGGTCGACCGCGGCGTTGGCGGCGGAAGCAGCAGAGGACTGTCCGCGGGCCTCGATGATCGCGGCGCCGCGCTTGGCCACGGTCGGGATGAAGGTGTCGGTGAGCCAGGCGTCATCGCCGACGACCTCGACTGCTGGGCGCCCGCCGATCCGGGCGTGCGTGACGTCGGGGTACTGCGTAGCGGAGTGGTTGCCCCAGATGGTGACCTGCTCGATGTCAGCCAGCCTCGCGCCGGTCTTCTTCGCCAGCTGCGACACGGCCCGGTTGTGGTCCAGGCGGGTCATTGCGGTGAATCGCTCGCCGGGGACGTCGGGGGCGTGCGAAGCGGCGATGAGGGCGTTGGTGTTGGCCGGGTTGCCGACTACCAGCACCCGGATGTCGGCGGCGGCGCCGGCATTGATCGCCTCGCCCTGGGGCTTGAAGATGCCGCCGTTGGCCGAGAGCAGG
>JAYUMN010000192.1:0-3152 GCA_043762595.1 Frankiales bacterium | reverse complement strand
AAGTCCGGGATACGTTTGGATTGCAGGTTGGTGTTGCTGTAGCGGCCCTCGTAGAACAGCGTCTGCCACTGCCGGACCATACCCAGGTTGCCATTGTTGATCACCGCGACCTTGATCGGGATTCCCTCAACCGCGCAGGTGACGAGCTCCTGGTTGGTCATCTGGAAACACCCGTCGCCGTCGATGGCCCACACGGTCGCCTCGGGTCGGCCGACCTTGGCCCCCATTGCGGCCGGGACGGCGTAGCCCATCGTGCCGAGCCCGCCGGAGTTGAGCCAGGTGTAGGGGTGCTCGTAGGAGATGAACTGCGATGCCCACATCTGGTGCTGACCAACGCCGCTCGCGTAGATGGCCTCCGGGCCGACGATCTGGCCGATCCGGGTGATGACGTGCTGCGGCGCCAGCGAGCCGTCGGTCGGCTCGTCGTAGCCCAGCGGGTAGGTCCGCCGCCAGCTGTCGAGTTGTCGCCACCAGCCGGTGAGGTCGGCCCGGGTGCCCGCGGCGTAGACATCCTGGACGGCGACGACGAGATCGGCGACCGCCTCCCGGCAGTCCCCCACGATCGGTACGTCGGCGACCCGGTTCTTACCGATCTCGGCCGGATCGATGTCGGCGTGGATGATCTTTGCCGATGGTGCGAAGCTGCTGAGCTTGCCGGTGACCCGGTCGTCGAAGCGCGCCCCGAGCACGATGAGCAGATCGGCCTTCTGCAGGGCCGTGACGGCGGCGACCGTGCCGTGCATGCCCGGCATACCCAGGTGCTGCGGGTGGCTGTCGGGGAACGCGCCGCGGGCCATCAGCGTGGTCACGACCGGGATACCGGTCAGCTCGGCAAGCACCCGCAGTTCGGCGGCGGCGCGGGCCTTGAGCACGCCTCCCCCGACGTACAAGACTGGGCGGCTGGCCTCGGCGATGAGGCGGGCGGCCTCCCGGATCTGCTTGGCGTGCGGGCGGGTCACCGGGTGGTAACCGGGCAGATCGAGCACCGGCGGCCAGACGAACTCGCTCTGCGCCTGCAGGATGTCCTTGGGGATGTCGACCAGCACCGGCCCGGGCCGGCCGGTACTGGCGAGGTGAAAGGCCTCGGCGATGGTGCGCGGAATGTCGGCAGCGTCGTGCACCAAGAAGTTGTGTTTGGTGATCGGCATGGTGATGCCGCAGATGTCGGCTTCCTGGAAGGCGTCAGTTCCGATCGCGGCACTGGGCACCTGCCCGGTGACCGCGACCATCGGGACGCTGTCCATGTAGGCGTCGGCGATCGGCGTCACGAGGTTGGTCGCACCCGGCCCACTGGTCGCCATGCAGACCCCTACCCGGCCGGTCGCCTGCGCGTAGCCCTCGGCCGCATGGCCGGCGCCCTGCTCGTGGCGTACCAGGATGTGCCGCAGTTTGGTCGAGTCGAAGATGGGGTCGTACGCCGGGAGAATGGCGCCGCCCGGAATGCCGAAGACGACCTCGGCGCCGACGCTCTCCAAGCTGCGCACGAGCGACTGGGCACCGGTGAGGCTCTCGGTCATCTGCTGATCCTTCGTGGTGTGCGGGTGAGAGAGGGGTGCGGGCAAAAAAGAACCCCTCGTGCCAGGCACGGAGGGGTAAGCGCGTCTGCCGGTATCGGCGGACGCGCTAGGGAACTACGAGGCACTTGGGCACCTGCCAACAGTGCCGTGCAGTCCCGCGGCTGTCAAGCCAGTGAGACGGCCATCTCAACAGGTGAGATCAACCGGTGATCGCACCTTGCGCGGCCGAACCCACCAGTTTGGCGTACTTGCCAAGCACACCGGTGGTGTAGCGCGGCTCCAGCGGCTTCCAGCCGGCCCGGCGTTCCGCCAGGACGGCGGCGTCGACGAGCAGGTCCAGGGTGCGGGCGGTGACGTCGAGCCGGATCGGGTCGCCGTCCTGGACGAGCGCGATCGGTCCGCCGTCGGTGGCCTCGGGGGCAACGTGGCCGACGCACAGTCCCGTCGTACCGCCCGAGAAGCGTCCGTCGGTCAGCAGTAGGACATCCTTGCCCAGGCCGGCGCCCTTGATGGCGCCGGTGACCATCAGCATCTCGCGCATCCCGGGGCCACCCTTGGGGCCTTCGTAACGGATGACGACCACGCAACCCTTCTCCAGCGTGCCGTCGACGACCGCGTCCATCACGCCCTGCTCGCCGTCGAACACCCGAGCCGGGCCCTCGAAGACGTCACTGTCGAACCCGGCGGTCTTGACGACCGCGCCGTCCGGCGCCAGCGAGCCGCGCAGGATCGTCAGGCCGCCGGTCGTGTGCATGGGATTGTTCATCGCCCGGATCACGTCGCCGTCGGGCGCCGCGGGGGCGAGCTGCTCGAGGTTCTCGGCCATCGTGCGACCGGTGCAGGTCAGCGCGTCACCGTGCAGCAGACCGGCGTCCAGCAGCGCCTTCATCACGACCGGCACGCCGCCAATGCGGTCGATGTCGGTCATGACGTAGCGGCCGAACGGCTTGACGTCGGCCAGGTGCGGCACCTTGTCGCCGATCCGGTTGAAGTCGTCGAGGGTGAGCGGCACCCGGGCCTCGTAAGCGATCGCCAGCAGGTGTAGCACCGCGTTGGTCGAGCCGCCGAGCGCCATCACGACGGTGATGGCGTTCTCGAAGGCCTCCATCGTCATGACCTTGCGGGCCGTGATGCCCTGCTCGATCAGGCGTACGACGGCCTCACCCGAGCGGATCGCTATGTCGTCGCGCCGGCGGTCGACGGCCGGCGGGGCAGCCGATCCGGGCAGCGCCATGCCGAGCGCCTCGGCGGCAGCGGCCATCGTGTTGGCGGTGTACATCCCACCGCAGGCCCCCTCACCGGGGCAGGTCGCCTTCTCGATCTCGATCAGCTGCTCGCGGGTGATGAGCCCGCGCGCGCAGGCGCCGACCCCCTCGAACACATCGATGATCGTCAGGTCCTTGCCGCCGAGGCGGCCGGGCAGCGTCGAGCCGGCATAGACGAACACGCTCGCGAGGTCGAGGCGGGCGGCGGCCATCAGCATCCCGGGCAGGGACTTGTCGCAGCCGGCAAGGGTGACGGTGCCGTCGAGCCGTTCGGCGAACACCACCGTCTCGACCGAGTCGGCGATGACTTCGCGGGAGACCAGCGAGGCCCGCATCCCCTCGTGACCCATCGAGATGCCGTCGGAGACCG
>JAYUMN010000191.1:0-2251 GCA_043762595.1 Frankiales bacterium | reverse complement strand
AGCCACCATGGCGGGACAGAAGATCCGCATCAGGCTCAAGGCCTACGACCACGAGGTCATCGACAGCTCGGCGCGCAAGATCGTCGAGACGGTGACGCGTACGGGTGCGCAGGTTGCGGGCCCGGTGCCGCTGCCGACCGAGAAGAACGTGTACTGCGTGATCCGTTCGCCACACAAGTACAAGGACTCACGCGAGCACTTCGAGATGCGGACGCACAAGCGCCTCATCGACATCCTCGACCCCACGCCGAAGACGGTGGACTCGCTCATGCGACTCGACCTGCCGGCGGGCGTCGACATCGAGATCAAGCTCTAGGAACAACTGACATGACAGACATGACTTCTACCCGTGGCCGCACGGTCCAGGGTGTCCTGGGCGAGAAGCTGGGGATGACCCAGGTCTTCGACGCCAACAACCGGATCGTCCCGGTGACCGTGGTCAAGGCGGGGCCCTGCGTGGTCACCCAGATCCGCACCGTCGAGAAGGACGGCTACAGCGCCGTCCAGATCGCGTACGGCGCCATCGACCCCCGCAAGGTGAACAAGCCCGAGGCGGGCCACTTCGCCAAGGCCGGTGTGCCGCCACGTCGCTACACCCTGGAGATCCGGACGGCGGATGCCGCGTCCTATGAGCTCGGCCAGGAGGTGACAGCCGACATCTTCGCGCCGTCCACCGAGGCCGGCGCCAAGCCGCTCAAGGTCGACGTCGTCGCCACCAGCAAGGGCAAGGGCTTCGCGGGTGTCATGAAGCGGCACAACTTCAAGGGTCTCGGCGCCGGTCACGGTGTCAAGCGGGCCCACCGCAAGCCCGGCTCGATCGGCGCTTGCGCGACGCCGGGGCGAGTCTTCAAGGGCACCCGGATGGCCGGTCGCATGGGTGGTAACAGAACCACCACCCAGAACCTCACGGTCCACGCTGTCGACGCCGAGAAGGGCCTGCTGCTCATCAAGGGCGCTGTCCCGGGCCCCACCGGTGCGTTGGTTCTCGTCCGCACGGCAGTCAAGAACGGTCTCGGGAAGGGCGGTGTGGTCAAGTGACCACCGCAGTCAGCACGGGCACCTCAGCGAAGGCCCTTACGCTCGAGGTCAAGAGCGCCAGCGGGGTGACCGGTCGCAGCGTCGAGCTGCCCGAGGACGTGTTCGGCGTCCAGGTCAACATTCCGCTGATCCACCAGGTCGTCGTCGGCCAGCTGGCCGCTGCGCGGCAGGGCACCCACTCGACCAAGACGCGTGGCGAGGTGCGCGGTGGTGGACGCAAGCCGTACCGCCAGAAGGGCACCGGCCGGGCCCGTCAGGGCTCGACCCGCGCGCCGCAGTTTGTCGGCGGTGGCGTCGTACACGGTCCGAAGCCGCGTGACTACTCGCAGCGGACCCCCAAGAAGATGAAGGCGCTCGCCTTGCGTGGTGCGTTGTCCGATCGCTTCTCGCACGACCGGGTCCACGTCGTCGACTCCCTGTCCGGCGGGGATGTCCCCTCCACGAAGGGGGCGACGGCTCTGCTCGCCGCGATCAGCGAGCGTAAGCATGTCCTGGTCGTCGCCGAGCGCACCGACTCCGCGACCTGGAAGTCCCTGCGCAACCACAGGGCCGTACATCTGCTGTCACCCGGCCAGCTCAACACTTACGACGTCCTCGTCAGTGATGACGTCGTGTTCACCGAAGCGGCTCTCCAGGTCTTCCTGGCCGGTCCGCCCAAGGGCAAGTCCGCCAAGGCCGTCGCGTCTTCGTCGGAGCTCGCCGAGACGGAGGCTGTGGCATGACCGGAACGACCGATCTCACCGACCCCCGCGACATCCTGCTCGCCCCGGTCATCTCCGAGAAGAGCTACGGCCTGCTGGATGAGAACAAGTACACGTTCCTTGTCGCGCCCGGTGCCAACAAGACGCAGATCAAGATCGCGGTCGAGAAGGTGTTTGACGTCAAGGTCAGCGACGTCAACACCCTGAACCGCAAGGGCAAGCGCAAGCGCACCCGCGCCGGCTTCGGTCAGCGGGCCTCCTCCAAGCGGGCGATCGTCACGCTCCGCGAGGGCCGCATCGAGATCTTCGGGGGCCCGGTCGCGTAGCCCCGGCTACCTGACTGGACTCACGAGCTGAAAAGAGACTCACATGGGCATCCGCAAGTACAAGCCGACCACCCCGGGCCGTCGTGGCTCCAGCGTGGCCGACTTCGCCGAGATCACCCGCGACACCCCCGAGAAGTCGCTGGTCCGTCCCTTGCACAGCAAGGGCGGCCGCAACGCCACGGGTCG
>JAYUMN010000190.1:0-5127 GCA_043762595.1 Frankiales bacterium | reverse complement strand
CGAGCAGCTCCGTGGTGGCGTCAAGCACTTCGGTCCGGTCGTCGCGGTCGACCTGGGTGGCGCCGCGCACCGCGCGTACAGACATGGTCACCTCATCGTGGAGGGCGCCACCATATCCAGTGGCGCACGGACAACAGATCGGCCCGGGCCCACGCCAACCCCCACAACCACAACGATCTTGACAATATGGTCGGTTCGGTCAGCCTGTCGCGGACCAGATCGTCCAGATCGACCAAGGGTTGGGTCGGGGTTACAGGCCAACCAGCGCATAGAGGGCGCCCACCTCGTCGCGGGTGAGTGGGCGCAGGCGGCCGGGCTTCTGGGCACCGAGCCGGACGGGTCCGATGGCCGTGCGCACCAGATGCTGCACCGGGTGGCCGACCTCAGCCAGGGCCCGGCGTACGACGTGTTTGCGGCCCTCGTGCAGGACCACCTCGACCAGCACCTTGTTGGCGGCGCTGTCGATCAGCTTGAAGCTATCCACGGTCACCGGCCCGTCGTCAAGCAGTACGCCGGCCCGCAGCCGCTTGCCTACATCGCGGTGGACCGGGCCGATGATCTCTGCGAGGTAGGTCTTGGGCACCTCGAAGGACGGGTGGGACAGCCGATGGGCCAACTCGCCGTCGTTGGTCAGCAACAGGAGCCCCTCGGTGTCGGCATCGAGACGGCCGACGTGGAACAGCCGTTCCTTCCGGTCCGACACAAGGTCGCCGACACTCGGTCGGCCCTCGGGGTCCGACATCGAGGACACCATGCCCTTTGGCTTGTTCAGCGCCAGGTAGACCTGCTTGCTGGCGGTCGTGACCCGCAAGCCGTCGACCCGAATCACTGCGGTCTCCGGGTCGACCCGACGACCCTGCTCGGTGATGAGCTGCCCGTCGACCGACACCCGACCGGCCTCGATGAGTGCTTCGCAGGCTCGTCGGGAGCCGACGCCTGCGGCGGCAAGCACCTTCTGCAGGCGGATTCCATCGTCTTGCATGTCACGACCTCAGGTCGAGGATGAGTCCTGGTCGAGCTCGGAGAGCTCAGGAAGCAGCGGAGCCAGCGACGGCAGCTCGTCGAGCGATCGCAACCCCAGCCGTTCGAGAAGGTAGTTGGTCGTGCCGTACAGGACGGCTCCCGTCTCGGCGTCATGACCTGTCTCGGTGAGCAGCCCGCGGCTCACCAGCGTCCGAACGACCCCGTCGACATTGACACCGCGCACCGCGCTGACGCGCTGGCGGGTCACCGGCTGGCGGTAGGCGACCACGGCCAGCGTCTCGAGCGCCGCCTGGGTCAAGCGGGCCTGCTGACCGTCGAGCACAAAGCGCTCAACGTACACAGCGCAGTCCTCGCGGGTAGACAAGCGCCAGCCACCGGCAACTTCACGCAGCACGAAGCCGCGCTGCTGCTCGAGGTAGTCGCGGGCCAGTTCCACCAGCACGCCCAGCACCTGATCAGGCGAGCAGTCCGCCACCTGGGCGAGCGTGCCGGCCGGCACCGGCTCGTCGGTGACCAGCAGCACCGCCTCGAAGATGGCCCGCAGCGGCGGGGGTGGAGCGCCGGCCTGCACCGCTTCGGCCGCAACGATCTCGACGGTGTCGGTGGCCTGCGCGGGCGCTATCGGGTGGTCGTCGGACTCGGTCACGGCGGCGCCTCCTCGTGGTTTGGCGCGGACCCGATAGGCGGCGCCAGCTGTCCCGACCCGGGTCCGGTGTCGCCGGTGGGCTCATCCTGGTCATCCCACTCAGCGCCCGCGACGCGCCCCTGCGTCGACCCCGCTGCGGACCCGTCAGCCTGCGCCGGCTGGTCCGGTGGCCCGGTCCAGCGCACCCGCAGCTCGCCCAGCGGCGCTGCCTGCTCGAAGGACACCAGCCCCTCCCGGTAGAGCTCGAGCAGCCCGAGGAACCGGGCCACCACCTCGAGCGTGCTCGCGCAATCGGCGGTCAGGCCCCGGAACGAGCCCCCGCCGGCCCGCCGGAGGCGTTCATGCAGCACGGCCGTCTGCTCGCGCACGCTGACTGTCCCACCGTGCGCGTGATCCATGGCGACGTGCTGCTCGGGGCGGGGCTGCAGAACCTGGGCGGCCAGGATGGCGAACTCCTGCGGACCGAGGCCCAGCAGGACCTCGGGGAGCAGCCCGGCGAAGCGTGGTTCCAGGGACACCCGGCGCGGGTGACGGCGCGACTCAGCCGAGAACAGGTCAGCCAGGTGCGCCGCGGCCTGCTTGTACGCGCGGTACTGTAGCAACCGGGCAAAGAGCAGGTCGCGGGCCTCCAGCAGCGCGAGGTCTTCCTCGTCCTCCACCTGCGCCCCCGGCAGCAGCCGGGCCGCCTTGAGATCGAGCAAGGTGGCGCCGACGACCAGGAACTCGGTGGCCTGCCCCAGGTCCCAACCCGCGCCCAGGGCGCGAAGATGGCCGATGAAGTCGTCGGTCACCTTCGACAGGGCGACCTCGGTGACATCGAGTTGGTGCTTGCCGATGAGGCTCAGCAGCAGATCGAAGGGCCCTTCGAAGACATCCAGCTGGACGATGAAGGCGTCCGGGGGCCGGTGACCCGCTCCCGCGCCGGCGCCGGGGGGGACCACCGTCGACCTGGCCTCAGCCACCGGTCACGAGACGCACGACTGGAGCCAGGACGGCGTCGAGGAGCTGCGGCAGGAGCGGCTGGGGGCCGCCGAGCGGGATCAGCAGCAGCGCGAGCAGGACACCGACACCGATGTTCTGCTCGACCAACCGAAACTCCGCGCGCTGCCAGCCATGGGTGGTGGGGGCGAGCGCGAACAGCAGTCGGCCACCGTCCAGCGGGGGAAGCGGAAGCAGGCTCAAGGCGCCGAGGTAGAGCTGTGAGAGCCCAACCAGCAGTAGGGCCAGCTCGACCGGATGGCCGTCCGTGCCGCTACCTCGCTGCAGTAGCAGCGCGGGTGCACTGATCCCCACCGGGCCGTACGCGAAGCGGAACGCGACGAGCGACCCCACCCCCAGCACGAGGTTCACCGCCGGCCCGAGCAGGGCGACCGTGACGATTTGCAGCCGCCTGCGCCGGTCGGGGTAGGTGACCGCGAGTGTCCAGCCGACCCCGGCGATGGCGGCCGCGACGGCCCCGAACGGGTCGAGGTGTCGTCGAGGGTCGAGCGACGTCCTGCGCTCGAGGCGGATCCTCGGGTCGCCGAACCGGCTGGCGGTGAGGGCCTGCACCCAGCCGTGCAACGCCACGCCCACGACGAAGGAACCCAGCAAGACGATGAAAGCCAACGGATGGCCGAGCGCGTACAGCACGTCAGCGCCCGCGCAGGCGCCGGACCAGGATGCTCTCGTCGCCCCTCGCCTCAAAGTCGGCGATCACCACCGCGAGGGCCTCGCGGACCATCCGACCACGGTCGACGGCGAGGCCGTGATCGCCTCGGAGGGCCAGCCGGGCATGCTCGAGTTCCATCAACTCCGCCGCCGAGACGTATACGGTGATTTTCTCGTCATGGCGCTCCCGGCCACTCGGGCGTCGCTCGCCCGCGCTCCGCGGGCGGGGTCGGACCGCGGTCTGGCGGACCCCAGCGCTGACGAACGTCAGCCCGTCGTCAGCCGATTCCAGGGCTGGCAGCGGCGGTGGCGTGCCGGCGAGCAGCGAGGGCGACTTAGTCTGACCGACGACCACTGCGTCGACCGGCTCGATCCCGCCCATCGCCCCCTCCCCCGTCGCCCGAAAGAGCTCATCGGCGCCCGGCAGCGTGATCCGCCGACTCATCGGGCGAGGACTTCGATGGCAAGCTCGCGATAGGCCTGGGCACCGGCCGACGTCGGCGCGTAGGACGTGATCGGCTCGCCGGCGACCGTCGTCTCGGGGAACCGAACGGTGCGGTTGATGACGGTGTGGAAGACCCGGTCACCGAATGCCTCGACCACCCTCGCGAGCACCTCGCGACCATGCACCGTGCGGGCGTCGTACATCGTCGCCAAAATTCCCTCAAGCTCAAGTTGAGGATTGAGCCGCTCACGGACCTTGTCGATGGTCTGGATCAGCAGGGCGACGCCCCGGAGCGCAAAGAACTCACATTCGAGCGGGACGATCACACCATGCGCGGCGGTCAGGGCGTTGACGGTCAGCAGACCCAGCGAGGGCTGGCAATCAATGAGGACGATGTCGTAGTCGGCGAGGACGGGACCGAGCACCCGGAGCAGCGATTGCTCCCGCGCGACCTCGTTGACCAACTGGACCTCAGCTGCGGACAGGTCGATGTTGCTCGGCAGTAGGTCCATGCCGGGCACCCCGGTCCGGAGCATGACGTCATCGACGACGATGTTGCGCTCCATCAAAAGGTTGTAGATCGTCCGGTCCAGTTGGAGTGGGTTCACGCCAAGCCCGACCGACAAAGCCCCCTGTGGATCGAAATCGACCAGCAGCACCCGGCGGCCTTGCTCGGCCAACGCCGCCCCGAGGTTGATGGTCGAGGTGGTCTTGCCAACCCCGCCCTTCTGGTTGCACATCGCCAGGATGCGGGCCGGGCCGTGTCGCTCGATCGCGGCCGGGGCCGTAAACACCGGCCGCGGACGCCCGGTCGGTCCAACCCCGTTGGCCTCGCCCATGGCCAGTGAGCTAGGGATCACGATGGTGTGGGACCCCACCAACGCGTCGTCTGTCGACATACTCACAAGTCAACGTGCCTTCCTGGCAAGAGAGCGCTGATGTGACTTCTCGTCGTACATCCTTACCGACGAGCGGAGGAACTGTACGTCGCGGCGCAGTCCCCGGACAACGTCGCAGGCGATCTTGGGGTTCGCCTGCAGCAGGACAAGACAACGCGTGCGCGCGGCGAAAAGCAGTGGTGGCGCAAGCTGATTGGGCGGCCTGGAGCTCACCGGTGGCGTCAACAACAAGCAGGCCGACGGCATAACTGACCCCAGGCCTGAAGCAGTCGAACACAACGAGGTCTAACCTGGGAGACAGCTCGTGCGCCACGTTGTAGCAGTCGTTCACGGTGCGGTGGGCCGCTGGGAATGTCCTTTCTCTCACCAGTCACAAGCGCTCCGGTCCGGCGGCACTGAAGGCACCAGCGGACCGTCCCGTCGACGCGATGCCCACGAACCGGTGGCCGGCCCATTCGCCCGCCCCCCACTGCCGCCCGCCCCGGTGATCCACCGAAGGCCGG
>JAYUMN010000189.1:0-12910 GCA_043762595.1 Frankiales bacterium | reverse complement strand
AGGTGTGTGGCCGCGCTGTACGAGCAGCTACGCGCCGCCCGGCCGCCGCGCCGCACCGACACCGAACGGGCCGCAGCCGACCGGGCAGTCGGCCGAGCCCGGACAGCCGGTTGGCGCCCACCGCTGGATTGGGACGACATCGACACCGACCAGGACGAAACAGATCAGCCGCCGACCAGAATCAGCGCCTCCGGCACGGCCGGTGTCGACCCCAACACCCTCATACGTGGCGACACCTGCCTCGACGAGGTCGCAGTCCAGCGAGCTATGACCGGGGAGCGGCTCCCGTTGACCAACAGCGAACGGCGCGAAGCCGTCGCCCGACTGACCCGCCAGGGCCTGTCCGCCCGGCGGATCGCCGAACCACTCCACACCACCAGTCGCACCATCACCCGGCTGCGCGGCGCCGGCAGACACCTCGCCGCTTGAGCCAAGGCAGGCAGGTAAGACCGGCGGTGCTGATTCGCCACCCGGGCCAGCTGGGCTGCCGGCGGCCATCGGCACCGCTCACCGGGCCGCGGATGAGGCGGAACACGCTGAACACGGCTGAGTGGGCTGCCAGCCAGGCGCAGGTGCCGGCGGACACCGCCGGCCGGACCAGCTGGTGAGCGAGCTCAGCTCACAGCCGGCGCGTGGGTGAGCAAGGGCGCGACGCCCGCCCTGATTGGCGACAGCAGCACCCAGCAACAGCCACCACACAGACTTGGGCGCGGCCGCGGAGCGCCCGGCACCGGGTGACCTGCGTTGCGGCGGCCAAACTCATCGAGGCCGTCGATGAACATCAGCTATCCCAGACGATCGCCCGCCACTGCGGGGTCGACCTGGTCGCCTCGACTTTCACTTTCGGTCGAGCCGACTTGGTCCCGAACCCGCCTTGGGCGTCGCAGTTCCAATTGGTTCCCCCGCCATGGTGCAAAAGCAGAGGTCAGCGGCCGTTCACCTGGGTCACAGGGGAGCGGCCATTTGACCGTTCGTCCGTGGCTCGGCCGTGAACTTTGGCGAGCACGGTCTGCGGCCTCTTGATGTGGCACGTCACCCGAGCTGAGACCCGCGGCGGGTGGCACGATCGCGGGCATGACCGACAACACGCAGGTGCGCCTCGCTCGCCGCCCTTCGGGGCTCCCGACCGACGCGGTCTGGGACATCACCATCGAGCCGGTGCCCGAGCCCGTCGAGGGGCAGTTCCTGCTGCGCACCGAGTACGTCTCGCTCGACCCCGCGATGCGCGGCTGGATGAACGAGGGCCGGTCTTACATCCCGCCGGTGCAGATCGGCGAGGTGATGCGCGCCGGCGTCGTCGGCGAGGTCGTCGCCAGCCGCAACGCGGGCTTCCCCGAAGGCGCGCACGTCGTCGCGACGACCGGCGTGCAGGAGTACGCCGTCAGTGACGGCACCGGCGTGCGGATCGTCTCGGCCGACGCTGCGCCGCTGCCGACGTACCTCGGCACCCTGGGCATGACCGGTCTGACCGCGTACTTCGGCCTGCTCGAGGTGGGGCAGCCGAAGGCTGGCGAGACGGTGGTGGTGTCCGGCGCCGCCGGCGCGACCGGTTCGGTGGTCGGGCAGATCGCGAAGATCAAGGACTGCCGGGTTGTCGGCATCGCCGGCGGAGAGGACAAGTGCCGGATGGTCGTGGAGGAGCTCGGCTTCGACGCGTGCCTGGACTACAAGGCGGGCGACCTGAAGGCCGGCCTGCGCCGAGAGGCTCCGGACCGGGTCGACGTCTACTTCGACAACGTCGGCGGCGAGGTGCTCGACGTGGTGCTGCCCGGCATGGCGCTGCACGGCCGGGTCGTGCTGTGCGGCGCGATCAGCCAGTACAACGCCGACGGCGGGATGACCGGCCCGTCGAACTACATGTCGCTGCTGGTCAATCGCGCCCGGATGGAGGGCTTCGTCGTCTTCGACTACGCCGACCGCTACCGCGAGGCGCTCCAGGAGATGGCCGGCTGGCTGGCCGTGGGCAAGCTGCAGTCCCGCGAGACGGTCGTCGAGGGCGGCGTGCGTGCCTTCCCCCAGGCGCTGCTGAGCCTGTTCGCCGGGGAGAACACCGGCAAGTTGGTCCTGAAGGCCTGAGCCCGGTACGGCGGGGGCCTGGTCGAGGCACGTTGCTCGGACCGAAATCCGCCAGTAGGGCTGGGTTCGTGGCCGTGTTGTAGCGCCAGATGCCCTGCCTCGGCGTTCGAGAGGTTGACCATGAGACTCCCTCGCATTGTGCGGGCGGGTCTTCGGGTTGCGGTCGCGCTTCAACACAGACCCCCGCGGCCGGCTGAGGGCAAGGCGGAGGTGGGCCAGGTTCGTCGATGTGGACCGCACCCGCCCCTGGCGTTGGCCGCCCCTAGCGTTCGGGCTCGCGTTCCGGCCATGAGTCGCCCCTGCACTCAGGCGACCGCTACAGCGTCGTCCTGGCCAACCCGCCCTTCGGCCGCAAATCCTCAGTCACGATGATCGGCGCGGACGGTCGGGAGTCCCGCGACGACCTGGAGATCGTCCGGGAGGACTTCTGGGTCACCACCGCCAACAAGTAACTCAACTTCGTTCAGCACATCAAGACAATCCTGGCCATCAACGGCCGCGCCGCGCTGGTCCTGCCGGACAACGTGCTGTTCGAGGGCGGAGCGGGAGAGTCGATCAGCGTCGACTTTTGAAGGAGTTCCACGTCCACACCATGTTGCGCTTGCCGACCGGGATCCTCTACGCCGGTTGCGTGAAGGCCCTCGTGCTGTTCTTCGACAAGCGCCCAGCCGGCAACAAGCCCTGGACAGAGAAGCTCTGGGTCTACGACTTCCGCACCAACAAGCACTTCACGCTCAAACAGAACCAGCTCCGGCGTGAGCACCTACAGGACCTCGCGGACTGCTACCTGCCCGACAAACCGAGGTCGGAGCGGGTCGAGACCGAGCGGTTCAGGCCGTTCACCTACGACGAGCTCGTCGCTCGAGACAAGGCGAACCTCGACCTCATCTGGCTTCAGGACAACTCCCTCGAGGACCGGGACAACCTTCCTACGCCGGAGGTCATCGCCCGGGAGATCATCGAGGACCTGCAGGCGGCGCTGCTGGAGTTCGCCGCCGTGGCAGATGCTCTTGACGCCGCCACGGCTACCAACGTCACGAAGGAGTAGCAGTGCCCATCTTCGAGCTCGACCAGACGAATCTGGTCCCGTACAAGCGGCAGGCCATCGCCTCAGGTGTCTACGATTCCGAGACTGGACAGCTGCTCTGGGACAACCTGGAAGAACTCACGGGCGACAACCTGTTCCGGCTGGCCCGCTAGGTTGTCCTGCCGGCTGGCGGCAAGCCGGATGTCCTGGCGCGGGATGCCACCGGACGTGTCGTGGTCATCGAGGTCAAGCGGGATGGTGAACGCGGCCAACTCGCTCAGACGCTCGAGTACGCGGGATGGGCGCGGAACACGAACCTCACCCGCCAAGCCATCCGGCGCGGCACCTTCCAGTCCGTGCCCGACCTCAAAGCCACGATCCGTACCTTCATCGAAGGCTGGCTCGGACGCTGCGAACCGTTTATCTGGACCAAAGACGCAGAGACCATCCTCGCCAAAGCCAAACGTAAGATGACTTCAAGTACGCAACACTAGACATCGCATAATCTGTGCTGCCAATGGCAGCACGGATTATGCCTTGCACAGGGAGTGGGACGAAGGACCCTCCGAGTACGTCCAGTCACTCCCAGAAGATTTCGCTGCGCTCGATCAAATCGACCGGCTCTCCCGGAGCATCGCGACAAAGGGCTGGTAAGGCGCCTTGTCGCGAGGGCGGTGACGGACGGCCCCTGCCGAAGGTCTCGTTCGCTCCTGCACACCACCAGCGTGCAGGGCCTATACCAGGAACTTGGGTTCGCGCCAGATGGCAGAACGCTGCTGGAGCGCACCCGTTCTATATTACCGCCAAATTTATCTTAATCTGGTGCGACAGGGTCGTCTGGTGGATGGCTGCTGGGTGCGGGCGTCGGCGTGTGGGGTGCGGTGCGGTGCCCGTCGGTGACGGACGCATCTGGGGGTCGCGGTGGAGGGTGCCACACGACGCGAGGGAAGTTTGTCGAGCGTGTTGAGCTGCCGGGCTCGTTCCGCGCGCTACTGGGTCCCATCGGCTGCCCGGTTGCTGTCGGCGCGGACCCAATCGTGCTTTCCTGGACGCCTTGTCCCGGCGGTTGTGGGTTTCCGCTGGTGGCTGTGCGCTGCTTCAACGGCAGGTAGGCCTCTGGGTCGTTCAGCGTTATCACCTGCCAGCCTGACGGAGCAGTCCTGCACGAGGTCCCGCGAGGAGTGCAGGGCGCCGGTCAGCAGATAGGCGAAGTTGCGGGAAGCGGGCCTGCCGTATGTACAACTCAACGGGGGCGACGGGGTTCACGGGCGTCCTTGGTCTGTGGCGGCGTCGAGCGGTGCGTCCGTGTGACAGAACCACCCGCCCGCTTCGACGTTGCTGTCGGCCGTGCCGTGCGGCACCTTCAGCCGCGGGTCGTCCGGATGACGTGCCGATAGGACGACGAGTCGATGCGGGCGTCGATGAGCCGAGGTCCGCATTCCAGGGGCGCAAGCGCCTGGCGCAGCCCCGGTACGTCGTACGCGACCTGGCTGGCCAGACCGGTTGCGGCCGCTAGCTGGGCGAAGTCAACTGCGCCGAAACCGATCGCGCCCCGGCCGCCCTGCCCGTCGCCTTGTTTGAGGGCGATGAGGGTGAGCGCCGCATCGTTGAACACGACGATCGTGACGTCGAGCCGCAGCCGGACGAGGGTCTCGAGCTCACCGAGGACCATCCCGAGGCCACCGTCGCCGACGAAGCAGACGACCCGCCGGCCAGGGCGGGCGAGCGCCATCGCGATGGCGGCCGGCAACGCGAAACCCATCGTGGCCAGGCCGTTGGAGATCAGTACCGAGTCGGCCTCGTCGGTCTCCCACAGGGGCATCACCACGAGCATGTGCGCACCGGCGTCGACCGTCACCAGTGCCCGGCCGAGCACCTGCTGGGTGGTTCGCACCACGTCGTGCGGGCTCAGCCCTGGCGACGGAGCATCCAGACGCGCAACGTCGCTGCGGCGCGTGGTCTGCCCGGCGGCGGGTTCCCACGCGGTGCGGGCCGATGGGAACAGCGCGGGTAAATGCTCGGCGTACGGTCCGATCAGCGTCAGAGGGGCGCCGAAGTAGGCGGTTTCGGCTGGGTGGCTGTGCAGCAGCACGGTCGGTGCGATGAAGGGCCACGGGCCGGGCATCGGTTCGACCGGGTCGAGGCCGATCCCCAGGATGAGGTCGGCCTGCTCGAGCAGCGGTCGCTCGACGGCGGCGCCGGTGAACAGCCCTGCGTAGCTCGGCCAGGACTCTGGGACGGTGCCCTTGGCCTGGTAGGTAACCAGGACCGGACCGTCGAAGCTCTGCAGCGCCGCGCGGACCTCGGCCGGGTGGCGCGCGCCGTCGAGCCCGACGATGACGACTGGACGGCGGGCCGCTGCCAGCAACAGCCGGGCCCGCTCCAGGTCGGCAACGTCGGGGGAGGGGTCGGGCGGCAGGGCCGGTGGTGCATCGCCTGGGACGGTCGGGTCGAAGGCCAGGTGGACCGCTCCGGCTGGGGCGGTCACCGCGAGACGGGCCGCCGCGACGACCAGCTCGACCGGTTTGGCTGTGCCGAGCGTCCCGCTCCACTTGGTCAGTGGCGCCGCGGCGGCGACCTGGTCGAGCCGCTGGTGAGCGGTCCGGCCGGCGTTGGCGCGGGAGACGGTGTCGCTGACCAGCAGCAACGGGAACCGGTCCAGGGTCGCCTGAGCCAGGCCGTTGGCAGCGCTGGTCAGGCCCGGCCCGCGGGTCACCACCGCGGTCCCGGCGGTGCCGGTGAGCCGGCCGTAGCTAGCGGCCATCATGCAAGCGGCGGTCTCGCCGTGGGCGAGGACGAACTCGATGCCGAGTGCCTGCGCACTGCCGATCATGTCCAGGTTCGGACCGCCCCCGGGCAGGCCGAAGAGCTTCTGGACACCGGCCTCCGCCAGCCCGAGCGCGAGCGCGAGCGCGAGGTCGCGCGGCACGGTCAGTCCAGCAGTTCGACGGTGACGAACCGGATGTCGGTGTCGCCGGCATTTTCGAAGTCGTGCAGGGTCGGGTCGTCCGGCGTGTGCTTGGAGTAGTTCGTGTCGCCGACGCTGTACTCGCGGGTGATCAGGGCGCCGTCGGTGGTGCGTTGCCGGCCGGTGCCGCCGTCGACGACGGTGCAGAAGTAGCGTCGGGTGTGGGCATGGAAGGGACACCGCTCACCCGGTTTGAGCCGCACCTCCCAGACCCGGATCGCGTCGTTCTCGAGCCACAGCCGGGTGCCGACGTCGAGATTGCCCGTGCCGGCGCGGAGCTCCTCGGCGAAGCTCGTCGGGTCAAAGGTGGTGGTGTCGGTGATCCGCGCAGTCACGGGACTCCTCCTCGGTCGTGGGGCTGGCAACGGGTGAGGTGAGCTCGGCGAGCACCTCGGCGGTGTGCTCACCGAGCAGCGGGGCGCGCACGAAGGGGCTGACCGGTGTCCCGGTGAGCTTGATCGGCGAGCCGACGATGCCGACGGTCCGACCTGCCGGGTGCTCGACGTCGACGATCATCTCGCGGGCAGCGACGTGCGGGTCGCGCGCAATGTCGGCAGCGGTGTTCACCGGGCCGCAGGGGATCCGGCCGGCGAGTTGCTCCACCACCTCCTCGGTGCTGCGGCCGCGCGACCACCGCTCGATGGCGTCGTACACCGCTGGGGCGTGCGCCAGCCGGGCCTCGTTCGTGGCGTACGCCGGGTCATGGGCGAGCTCGGGATGCCCGATGAGCTCGCTGAGCAGCCACCAATGGTGGTCCGACGGGGCGGCGACGGTCACGAAACCGGTACCCGTGCGAACCATCCCGTAGGGGCACAGCAACGGATGGGTGTCGCCCTGCGGCGCCGGGCTCTGGCCGGTGATCGAGTGCTGGTAGGTGATCCGCTCGGTCAGGGCCAGCACCGCGTCGTACATCGCGTCGTCGACGAGCTGGCCCTGCCCGGTCGTCTCGGCGTGCCGGAGGGTGGCGAGTAGCCCCACGGCTGACAGCACCGCCGGGAAGATGTCGCCGATCCCAGGACCGACCTTGACGGGGTGCCCGTCGTCGGTGCCGGTGACGCTCATGAGCCCGCCCATCGCCTGCGCGATGATGTCGAAGGCCGGCCAGTCGGCGTACGGGCTCAGTCCGGTGCGGGGGTCGCCGAACCCGCGGATGCTCGCGTAGACGAGCTTGGGGTAGCGGTCGTGCAGCGTTTCGTAGGAGAGCCCGAAGCGGTCCATCACCCCAACCCGGAAGTTTTCCACCAGCACGTCGGCATCCACCAACAGAGCGAGTAGAGCCTGCCGACCGGCTGGTTGCTTCAGATCGAGACAGATGCTGCGCTTGTTGCGGTTGACGCTCGCGAAGTAGCCGCCGTAGGCGCCCGCGGAACCGGGCACTGCCGGGCCCCACCGCCGCGCGACGTCCTCGTAAGGCGGGGCCCCGAGGTCGGCGAGCAGCATCGTCCAGAAGGGCCCTGACAGCACCTGGGTTAGGTCGATGACGCGCAGTCCGGCGAGGGGACCCGGCACCGCCACCTCCCGGCACACTGTCAACACTTACTCCGAGGATGCTGACGGTATCGTGTGACAGGTATCACGTGAAGGCCTGGACCACCCTGCTGGTGGGGGATACCGTCCACGCACTGTCAGCACTACACAAGTAGGTGAGCGCATGGCGATCACAGTTGCCAAGTTCCGGGACGTCGCCGACGGCACCCAAGAGGGCCAGTTCATGATCGGCGACCGGGAGAAGGTGGAGAGCCTCGATGCCCTCGACCCGATCTACAAGTGGCTGCTCAACGAGCCGGTCACCGCGACCATCGCCGTGATCGGCAGCACCGGCCGGGCGAACCTGACGCCGGTGTGGTTCGACTACGAGGGCAACACGGTCCTGCTCAACCTCGCCACGCACCGTAAGAAGGTCGATTGGCTGCGCGGTAACCCACAGGCCACGTTCCTGCTGATGAACCCGGCAAACGCCTACCACTGGATCAGCATCAAGGCGACGGTGGCCCGTGAGGTGTCCGAGGACGACCCGGTCGAGGGTGCGCGGGTCACCGACCAGCTCAATCGGATCTACGCTAAGTACACCGGCGGGGACGTCTACGGTCTACGTGATCCCGGCCGTGACGAGCGCCGAGTGCTGTTCGAGTTGACGGTCGACTCGATCGCGACTTTCGGTCGCCCCTGAACGCAGGGCTGGGTGCCGTAGACATGACCGCCATGCCGTCGGTCGCCGTCGTCGGTGGGTCCCTCGGCGGCCTCACCGCTGCGCTACTGCTGCGCGACCTCGGCTGCGAGGTCACCGTCTACGAGCGGTCCTCCGCCACCCTGCAGGCCCGCGGGGCCGGCATCGCCGTCCTGGACCAGACGTTGCGCTACCCGGTCGAGCGGCAGGGGATCGCCGCTGAGCAGTTCTGCTCCAGCACCGACTGGATCCGCTTCCTGGAAACAGACGGCTCGATCCGGCACGAGCAGCGGCACCGCTACCGGTTCTCGTCCTGGAATGCCCTCTACCGGACCTTGCTCGGCGGCCTCGACCCCGGCTGCTACCGCCTCGGCCGCGAGGTCACCTCGTTCGTAAGTGACGACGCCGGGGTCACGGCCCAGTTCGCCGACGGCCAGCAGGTGCGGGTTGACCTGCTGGTGTGTGCGGACGGCATCAGCTCGGCCGCACGTTCCGCCCTGCTACCGGCGGTCTCGCCACGCTACGCAGGCTATGTCGCCTGGCGGGGGGTTGTCCCGGAGGGCGAACTGACGAGCGCGGCGTACGACGCGCTGCATGACGCGTTGACCTATCAGCTGCTACCCGCCAGCCACATCCTGGTCTACCCGATCCCCGGTCTGGACGGTGCCTGCGATGAAGGCCACAGGCTGATGAACGTCGTCTGGTATCGCAACGTGCCGGCCGACGAGCTGGCCGCGCTGCTCACCGACCGGACCGGCCAACAGCGCGCCATCTCGCTGCCGCCCGGCGCGGCCCGGGACGAGGTCGTTGCCGAGATGCGCAGCTACGCATGCAAACACCTCGCGCCGGCGATCGCGGAGGTGGTCAAGAGCATCCCGGACCCATTCGTCCAGGCGGTGTTCGACATCGAGGTGCCCCGGATGGTGGCTGGTCGCGCCTGCCTGATCGGCGATGCCGCGTTCGCGGTCCGGCCGCACGCCGCCGCCGGCACCGCGAAGGCCGCTGAAGACGGCTGGATGCTGGCCCGGGAGCTTCAGGCAGCTCGCGGTGATGTCCCGGCCGCGCTACGGGCCTGGGAGGCCGAGCAGCTGACGCTCGGCCGGGCGCTCCTGGCGCGGACCCGCGAGATCGGCGACAGCTCGCAGTTCACCGGCGGCTTCCGGCCGGGCGACCCCCGCTTGATCTTCGGCCTCCACGGGCCCGGGTGCTGAATGCGGCCGCTCCCGACGGAGGACCAGCTGACGAGCGCCCGACCGATCGCGCCGGGCAGCCGCGACTCCACCGAGAAGATCCACCAGCACCTGCGCGCGAGCATCCTGTCGGGCGAGTTGCCGGCCGGCATTGAGCTCTCACAGGCACGTGTCGCCAAGGATTTCCAGGTCAGTCGCGGACCGGTCCGGGAGGCCTTCCGCTTGCTGCAGCGCGAGGAGCTCATCGAAGCGCAGGTGAACCACCGGGCGCGCGTTACCGAGCTGTCGCTGTCCGACGTCGAGCACGTCTACGCCCTGCGGGTCGTCAACGAAGCCCTGGCCCTGGCGGTCAGCGTGCCCCGCTTCACCGGCGCGGACCTGGACACCATGGACGAGCTGGTCACGGTGATCAGGGCCGCACACAGGCAGGGATTCGGGAGTTGGGAACGGCGCCACCGGGAGTTCCACGACCTGCTGCTTGTCCACGCCGGTGAGCGGATGCGGAGCTCGGTCGCCCGGTGGGCCGAGCACAGCGAGCGCTACCGCCGGGTCTATCTCGCCGACGCCGGGCGCAGCTGGGCGGTAGGCGCCCTGGAGCACGCCGAACTCGCGACAGCCTGCCGCGCCGGTGACACCGTCCGCGCCACCGGCATGCTGGCAAGACACCTTTCGCGCGCCGCACTCACCCTGGTCGCCGCGATGGACCCGACCCACGAGCCGGCCCTGCTCCGGGCCGCCGTCCGCCAGGTCGCGTCGCCGGTTGGTCCGGCTGACTGGGACGGACGCCAGGTCCAGCAGCGTTGACGACGGCGCACTGCTGTGGACCGTCGAGGACCGTGCCGTCAGCTACGGCGCGGCGGTCTTTGTCCAGCTACCGCGCAAAGGGGCTGAACGCCGTCGGCACCGCAACTACGGTCAGGGACCTCCAGGGCCTTCGGGCCGTTGTTCACGTGAGAAAGGGGGACGTGACACATCGCCGGATGTCGCGCCGTAGCCCCACAGGCCAACTTGCACGGCCGCTCACCGACTCCATGCTTGACCGGCATTGTGAGGTGTCGCTCCCTCGGCCACGCGTCCGCGTGTAGCCAGGTCGGTGGGATGGCCCTACTTCCATTGGTTGATGAACTCGACCGTCGCGGGGTTGACGTCATCGGGGTTCGAGGCGCTGAGGAAGTGCTGGCCACCGTCAACGATGTGCAGCTCGGTGTGCGCGGCGTTGACGAAGCGTTTGATCTCGTCTTGGGCGTTGGCGACGGAGTACACCGAATCTGCGGTGCCCTGCATCCACAGGACCGGGCACCTCACGCTGTCCAGACGTCCGTGCAGGCCGTCACGGTCACGCAGGTTGATGGAGCAGAGCCTGAGACGTTGACGCCCCGCATCACCGGTGTAGTTCTGCTGGTAGGTGGCATGCCAGAACGCGCGCTCCTCGGATGAAACGTCCTCACCGAAGCCCTCTTTGAGGACGGCGTCGACGAGCTCACCTGGGATCACCCAGTCGTCGCCGACGCTTCCGGCGAGTGCGTCGATCGCTGGGGTGCAGAAGCCGATCCCGTCCCAGCATCCAAGGTCGCGGCTGCGCTGACTCTCGTAGTCCATCGAGGTGCCGAGCGCGATGATGCCCTTGACGGTTCCGGGGGCGAGCATGGCCATCCGGGCGGCCACCCATCCGCCTTGCGACGTGCCCAGGACGAAGGCCTCGCCGATGCCGAGTGCTTCCAGGGCCTGCAGGTTGGCGACCGCGGAGTCCCAATAGGTGAATTGCTCGTACGAAGCGCGGGTCTGGCCGTGGCCGTATGGCTCGAGAGCGAGCAGATTGGCGGTTGCGCTGAGCTCCTCGTGAGCGAACTGAGGCCGATACAGCTCGACCGAGGTGCTGAACGAGTTGACCATGACCAGTGTCGGGAGCGAGTCGTCGTAAGGCTTGCCGAACCTGTGACCGATGGTCGAGGTCCCCAGGTGGGGCACCGTAACTGTCTTAGCGCTGCTCATGATCATCCATTCTTCGGCGCGGCTGACCCCGGTGAGGTCGGCCCGAGCCATGGTCGCGTGTTGTCAATGCTGGACTCGGGCTCGACCCGGGTCAATCGCCGGGCTCGAGAACATCCTCGCAAACCCCTACTTTGGCGGTGCCCGCCACACCGTGCAGCGATGGTGGTGTCAGCGACGGCGGTAGACCTACCGGGCCCGTGACGGTGCGGCGTTGGGCCAGGGGCGAGCGCGAACGGTCGGAAGGCGCCGCTACAGAGCGCGTCGCTGGCGCCGTTCTGCTCCCCTCACGTTCCCAGCGCCTGACCTGGCGACCCGCAACTGGAGGCCGTCAGCAGGGGAGGGCCCGGGTCAGCGCACTCGCACGCCGCCCAGGACAACAGCGGCGGGGCTTTGTAGGACTTCCGGATCCTCGCGTGGATCGGCCAGGTAAGTAACAACCGATTCTGGCGTTGCAGTCAGGTCCTCGCCGAGCCAAGTCATGGCGGTCGTTGTCGCGCACCGCAGGGCGTCTGCTGGAGACACGCCCAGCGTGACAAAAAGCGCGATCTCGCGGGGTATGGAGCCGACCCCGTCGCTGCCGGTCAGCACCGGGATGCCGCTAGCTACGGCAGTGGCCAGCAGGGTGCGCAGATGCTCCCGTCGCTCGGCGACTCCGCGAAGCCGGTCCGGGGATGCGTCCGGCGGCGCGGACAGCACCGCGCACAGGGTGGGCACCCAGGCGGCTCGGCTATTCCGGAGCAGGACCAGGTCGTCCTGGGTCAAGCCGGGCGCATGCTCCACTGAGTCCACGCCGAGTCTCAGGAGGTCACGGGCCATCTCCGTCGTCACGTGGGCGGCCACCCGCGCGCCGGCAGCGTGCACCTTCTTGACGAGCTCGGCCAGAACCGTCAGGTCGTACGTCGGCTCCGGGGGCTCGGCGTGACCCGGGTCGTCGGCCCGGGAGAAGTCGGCGACGATCTTGACCCAGCGGGCACCTGCCGCCACCTCGGCCAGCGCTGTTGCCACAAGATCCGTCGGTTCCACCGGCAGATGAGCACTGGGGAAGTAACGACCGGCCGGAGCCAGATGACGCCCCGCGGCGACAATGTGAGGGCGACCCGGTTGCACCGGCAGACCAAGCACGACCTGGGGGTCACCCCCGACGTCGCGCAACACAGCTACCCCATCAGCCGCAGCGGCGTCCCTCGCGCGTTCCGCTTCCTGCGCGTCCCCGAAACGCGGTCCGGTCGGCGTCGCGACGAGGGAGACGTGGCTGTGTGCATCAACGAGCCAAACCAAGGCCCAGCCGCCGGGCAATGGCTGCGCGTCAGCCAGCGGGGTGGTGGACCAGCCGCTCGGACCGAGCCAGCGATCAACAACTGACTCACCGTCGGGCAAATCGACCGCCCTGAGGTGCCACGTGCTTGCTCGGCCGGCCTGGCCCAGCATGTTCGACGTACCGGAGCTGCTCTGCACGCCAACCTCCTGCCGAGCGAGTCAACCGCCTACCT
>JAYUMN010000188.1:0-7260 GCA_043762595.1 Frankiales bacterium | reverse complement strand
CCCCAGCAGGACACGTAGAGCATCTGGTCATCGACGGACAGATCGATGTCGGTGACAAGTGGCGGCACCGCGCCGAACGGCTTGAGGGCCGCCGGCAGGTCGGCCGGGTCGGCGGGTTCGGCCGGGATGGTGATGACCTTCGCCACCTTCCAGTCCGCCCCGTCGCGGTACCAGCGCCACACCGAGGCAGACAGGTCAGCGGTCGACACCACGACCCCGACGAAGCCCCAGGTCGCATCGGGGTCGTGCGACGGGCGCAACTCCAGCGCCATCTGGTGCTCCGCGCCGAGGTCGACGGTCTGTAGGTTGCGACCCTCGGCGAGGTCCCAGAAATGCAGGCAGTGGCCGTATTTCTGGGCGAGCAGCAACTCCGGGACCAGTCCGTCCTCGAGCATCGAGGGGGTGCCCCACTCGCTGGTGATCAAGGTGTTCTGATTGAGGTGCCACCAGGCGTCGTACGCCATGTGCTGCGAGCCCCGATCGGTCTCCCACGGGCGCAGCACGTCGAAGGTGGTGTGGTCGAGCAACGCGATCCCGCCGGGGCCGTCAGTGCCTTCTACCCCACCGAGGCAGGTGAGGAAGATCCCGTCGGGCCCGCAGTGCAGGGTGTGCGGGCGGGAGTAGCCGGCCTTGTCAGCCAGCTCGGCCGCCTCGATCGTCTTGTGCAACGTCGGTGACCGGGGGTCGGGCTGGGTGTCGTAGATGTGGATCCGCGAGCTGCGGATCCCGGGCAGCAGCAGGTAACGGCGCTGCAAGCCCTCCGCCCCCATGTCGTGCCCGGCGTGCATCAGCGCGCTGGAACACGCGTTCCAGCCGAAGTGGTGCAGCTCGTCCCCACGGGTCGGCAGGTCGGTCCAGCCGACGACAGTGCCGAAATCGGCCGACATCTCGTCGACATCGATGACGGTCAGCGCATCCGGACACTCGCCCGACCGGTCGAAGGCCACCACATATGCCAGCTTCTCGGTCGGCGCCGCGATGGCCTCTGCAGCAGTTCGGTAAAACGTCGGATCCATCGGCGCGTCGCTCATCGATACCAACTCTCTGACCAGGTGTCCCAGTCCTACCACGCCTGCGTCGGGTCGCCAGCAGCTCGTCCCACCCGGGTGATCGTTGGCCGCCGGGCAGGCGCGCCACCGCGTCCTGCCGCACAAAGATCATCGGCACGGAGCACGCGCCGCGCTCATCGCTTCGGCGCGGCGCACCAACGACCAACGATCCGGGCGGGCGCTCGCTGTTCGCCGCGCCTGTTGCCCCTCGTAGGTGGCGCCGGCCGGCCGACCTCGACGACCTGGTCGCCACCACGTGGTGGCGAGCACCACGACCGGATCGTCGGGATGGGCCTGGCCCCGACGCGCCCTCCCGTCTGGTGAGTCTCGGCCGTTCTGCGCCTGGGAAATCGCGACATGAGACGGGAGACCCCTGGTACGCCGGGGTCAGCAGCGACCCCGGTGTTTGGGTGGACGACGTGCCGCCCGGACGACGGACCCTCGACTGGCCGATCTTGACGTTCTAATCGGCGACACGCCATCGCGGGCGACCAGACCGGCAAGATCGCGAGGAAGGTGCGGGCCCGTCGAGGGGTGTCTGCGGAACCGGGCGAGGCCGGTCGTGAACCGCCGATATTGCCGAGAGCGACCAGGCGCCTACCTTGGGTAGCACACTGCCCACGCCGCGTCAGTCGATCGCGAATACCAGAGGTTCGCTTGACGCGGGCGCACGACACGCATGTAATTCCACTCGTGTCGTTCCCCCTGGCGGGTGGTCCCTGTGCCACTCCTGCCGGAGACACGAGGTCCGGCGCAGTCGCGGCGGGCACGAATGGATCCGTACAGGAGTCGACATGACCGAGTTTGGACGCCTTGTAGTGGTGGCCGACAGCGCCGATGCGCTGCCCTCGTGGCAGGAACACGCGCTCTGCGCGCAAACAGACCCGGAGGCGTTTTTTCCCGAGAAGGGCGGCTCGACCCGGGAGGCCAAGCGGATCTGCATCGGCTGCGAGGTCAAGGCCGAATGCCTGGAGTACGCCCTCGGTCAAGATGAGCGCTTCGGCATCTGGGGGGGGCTGTCCGAGCGGGAGCGGCGTCGGCTGAAGCGTCGGGCCGGCTGACCCAGCCGCTAGCCTGGCAGCCTGCACCGCACGACGCGGGACCGTCCGGCCGGCCGGGGTCCGCGCCCCGCCGACCCCCGGTCGACACCGATGCCTGCCCGCTCCGAGTCCGCTCCGCCAGCCCCTGCCGTCGACGTCACAGCGGTCCTCGTCGCCCACGACGGGGCTAGCTGGCTGCCCGAGGTGTTGTCCTGTCTCGCCGCATCGACGTCGTCTCCCCGGCAGGTGATCTGCGTCGACACCGGCAGCGCCGACACGAGCCGGGAGCTGCTCCGGGCGGCCTACGGCGGGGTCCTGTCGCTGCCCCGCGACACCGGCTACGGCGCGGCCGTCGCCGCCGGCCTGGCCGGCGCGGCGCCGGCCGGCTGGCTGTGGCTGCTGCACGACGACTGCGCAGTGGAGCCCGGCACGCTTTCGGCGTTGCTCGAATACGCCGCGGACAGTGCATCGGCGGTCCTGCTCGGCCCGAAGGTCCGCGACTGGGCCGACGCACGGGTGCTGGTCGAGGTCGGGCTGACGATCGACGCCGCCGGGCACCGGGAGACCGGGCTCGAGCGGCGGGAGTACGACCAGGGCCAGCACGACGCCGTCCGCGACGTGCTGGCCGTCGGCACCGCCGGCGCGCTGATCCGCCGGGACATCTGGGATGCACTCGGCGGTCTGGAGCTTGCGCTACCGGTGTTCCGGGACGACCTGGACCTCGGCTGGCGGGTCAATGCGTCCGGCCACCGGGTCGTCGTCGTACCGCAGGCCCGGGTCCGGCATGCCCGCGCCGCCACGACCGGGCGTCGCAGCGATGGCGCGGCAACCGGCCGGGCCACCGCCCTCGATCGGCGCCACGCCCTGTTCGTGCTGCTCGCCCATGCCGGGTCACTGCGCCTGGTGTTTCTCCTACCGTGGCTGGCGTTCGGCACCCTCGCGCGGGCCATGGCGCTGCTGCTCACCCGCCAGGTCGGCGGGGCCGGCGACGAGGTGCGGGCGATCGCAGGGGTGCTCGGGCACCCGGCCCGACTGGCATCGGCCAGGCGGGCGCGGACCGCGACCCGCACCGTGTCGAACCGGGCGCTGCGACCGCTGTTCGCCGCGCGCTCCGATCGACTGCGCGCGCGGGCCGGCGCGCTCGGCGACTGGCTGTCCGGCGGCGCCGCACCGGGGGTCAGCGCCCTCGGTGACCCGGGTTCCGAAGGTCCTGGGGAGCTCGACGAGCTGCCCGCCGCCGGTGGTGGCGCTGTGCGCCGGCTGCTGCTGCGCCCCGGCGTGCTGCTGACGCTGTCGCTTGCCCTGCTCGCCCTGATCGCCGAACGCTCGGTGCTCAGCGTTGCCGGGGGGGTGCTGTCGGGTGGCCGGCTGCTGCCCGCGCCGGACGGGGCAAATGATCTTTGGGCGGCGTACGCCGGAGCCTGGCATCCCTCGACGGTTGGATCCCCGGTGCTCGCGCCGCCCGCCCTCGCGGTCCTGGCCGTGCTGGCCACGTTGCTGCTCGGCAAGGCCTGGCTCGCCGTCGATGTGCTGCTGCTCGCCAGCGTGCCCCTGGCCGGGGCGGCCGCCTACGTCGCGGCCAGCCGGGTGGTCCGGCACGTCGCCCTGCGGGTGTGGGCCGCCGCGACCTGGGCGCTGCTGCCGGTTGCAACCGGCGCCATCGCCGCGGGCCGGCTCGACGTGGCCGCCGGCCAGGTCGCCGTACCGCTGCTCGCCCTCGCGGTGGCCCTGGTGCTGCAGACCACCCCGCGCGAGGTCGGCTGGCGGCGTGCCTGGACGCTGGGTCTGGGGCTGTCGGTCGCCGCCGCCTTCGACCCCGTGCTGTGGCCGTTGACGGCAGCTGTCCTGCTCGCCGGGGCGCTCGTGGCTGGCTTGCGGCGGCGGCCGGCAGCCGCGCTCGCCGCGGTGATCGCCGCAACCGTGCCGGGGCTGCTCCTGCTGCCGTGGTCACTCGAGGCGCTGCAGCACCCGGCCTTGCTGCTGGTCGGCTCCGGCCGCCTTGATCCGACGTTGGTGGACCCGGCTCTGCCGGTCTGGCAGCTTCCGCTGCTGTCGCCCGGCGGTCCCGGCCTGCCCGCGGTGGGAGGTACGGCCGGGCTGCTGCTGGCGGCCTTGGGTGGACTGCTGCGGGGGACCCGCCACCGGCTCGTGCTGGCCTCCTGGGCCGTCGCCGGTCTGGGGCTGGTCGCCGCGCTGCTGCTCACCCGGCGCGCGGTCGTCCCGCCGGGTGGCACGGCCGCCGTCGCCCTGTGGCCGGGCGCCGCCCTGCAGGTTGCCGGCGTCGGGTTGCTGCTGGCGGCGCTCGTCGGGGCCGATGGGGTGAACACCAGGCTCGCCCGCAATGCTTTCGGCTGGCGACAACTCACCGCCGCCATGGTCGCCGCCGCCGCCACCGCCGGACCGGTGCTCGCCGGCGCCGCCCTGGTCGGGCGCGGTGCCGACGACCCGCTGCGTCGCGACCTACGGCCGCTGCTGCCGGCCTTCGCCGAGGCCGAGCTCGCCGCGAGCCCCGGCCTGCGAATCCTGGTGCTCGCTCCGGGTGTCGGCCATCGGCTTGCCTACGACCTCGCGGTCGCCGGCGGCAACCGCCTCGGCGCCGCGGATCTTCCGCCGGCCGCCGAGCAGACCGAGCGGCTCGACGCGGTGGTTGCCGACCTGCTCTCGCCGCGGGGGAGCGACGCAGCGGAGGCGCTTTCCACCAGGGCGGTCCGCTACGTGGCGGTGCTCGACGGCGCCGCCGCGCGCGCCGTCACACCGGTGCTCGACGCGCAGGCCGGTCTGGTCCGCCGGGCCGGCGGCCGGGTCCTGCTGTGGCAGGTCGTGGCCCCGGCCGCCCGGCTGACCGTGCTGCGCCCGGCGCTGGCGGCCCGGGCCCTGACTGGCGAGCGCGCGCCGACGGTGGACCTGCTGCGCACCGACCGGCCGACAAGCCTGCCGGCCGGGCCGGAGGGCGCCCGGGGCCTGCTGCGCGCCGGGCCCGCCGGCCGCCTGCTCGTGCTGGCCGACGCCGCCGACCCGGGTTGGCGCGCGAGCCTCGGCGGCCGGCTGCTGCCCCGACGTACGGCGTGGGGGTGGGCGCAGGGATTCGTGCTCCCGGCGGCCGGTGGGCAGCTTGTCCTGACCTACCGGCAGTCCAGCCGGCACACCGCCCTCGGCGTCGAGGCGGCGCTGCTGCTACTCGTCGCGGTCCTGGCCGCCCCCGGGGGCCGCCGCCGACGTGGGCTCGAAGATGACGACGATCCCGATCGGCAGGGCAGCCGATGAGCCGGCCGCAGCTTGGCCTGCTCACGGTGGTCGTGCTGCTCGCCGGTGGTACCGCCCTGGCTGCGGCCACCGGTCCGGTCACGGTGCGCCGACCGGCGGTGAGCGCAGCGGTGGATGTCGTCGGCGCCACGGCCGTGTGCCCTGACCTGCGGCAGACCAAGGGGATCCTGACGACGCGGATCAGCGTCGGGGCGGCCCCCGGCGCGACGCAGCGCGCCGCCGTCGGCGGTTCGATCAGCAGCCTGCGGGCAGCCTCGACGGGGCCGCCCACCCCGGTGCCGGTCACCAGGCCGGGCGAGGTGGCGGTCGATCTGGCCACTGATGTCGACCGCGACGGGCTGGTGGTCACCGGCCGCGGACCGCTCGCTGCCGGACTCGAGGTGGAGCAGGTCACCCGTGGTGAACGGGGCATCGACCGCGGCCTGGCCGGATTGCGGTGCGAGGCGCCGCGCACCGACGCCTGGTTCGAGGGCGGCTCCACGGTGGTCGGCGACCGGGCGCTGCTCGTGCTGGCCAACGTCGATGACACACCGGCCCTGGTCGACGTGCAGATCTGGAGCGCCGCCGGGCGGGTCGACCAGCGGTCGGGGCAGGGCATTGCCGTTGCCCCACACACCCGCACCCTCCTGCACCTCGAAGCGCTCGCGCCCGACCGGATCCTGCTCGGCGTCCACGTCTCCACCCGGCGTGGACGGATCGCGGCCGCCCTGCGCCACGCGCGCTACGACGGCCGGGTCGCCCGCGGCGTGGACTGGGTCCCCCAGGCCGAGCCACCCGCCACGACCGTGGTCGTGCCGGGCATCCCGGCCGGGCCGGGCGGCCGGACGGTCCTGATCACCAACCCGGGTACCGATGACACCACGGTCAGCATCCGGGTGACGACCAGGACCGGCGAGTTCGTCCCGACCGGGCTCGACGCGGTTGTGGTGCCGGCCGGGACGACCGTCGGCAAGCAGCTGACCGCGATCACCAATGACACCGCCCTGGCGGTGACGATCACCAGCGACGGCGGACCGGTCCTTGCCGGTGCGGTCGTCCTGGACGGGCAGACCGGACCGGTCCGGGAGTTGTCCTACACGGCGGCCAGCCTGCCGCTGTCAGGTCCGGCGCTGCTCACCGACGTCGTGCTCGACCGGCCGACTGAGAGCACGCTGATCCTGTCTGCCCTCGATGCGGACGCGTCCGTCGTCGTCACGCCGGTGCGCCTGGTCGGGCGGCCCATGAGGTTGCCGCCGGCGAGAACGGTCCAGGTGCCCGCGGGGCGCACCACGACCGTGCGGCTGTCGACGTTCTTCCCGCCTGGCAGCACAGCGCGGTTGGCCATCGAGGTACGCGCGGGTGTCGGGTCCGGCCCGGTCTACGCCGCGCGCTATCTGCGCGAGCGGGGCGACGACGGGCCGCTGACGACGCTGATCGACCTCAAGGGGCCGGCGTTGCAGGTGCTCCGCCCCGTGGTCGGCCGCGATCCGGCGGTCGGTGCGACCGGCTGATTCAGGGTGGGTCGATGTCGTCCGGGTCCATCCCGAGCAGCCGGGCGACCTGTTCGACGACCACCTCGCGCACCAGCTCGGAGAGCTCGGTCCGGTCGGTGGCCCGCGCCTCGAGCGGCCGCCGGTAGACGACCACCCGCGCCGGCGCCTGCGGGCTCGCCGCGAGGAGTCGGCCGAGCGGCACCGGTCCCCCGGCGGTCTCGTCCGCGACGACTCCCACCTCGTCCGCCGCGTCACGGCCAGGACCGATCGGCGGGACGTCCTCGACCGCAAACTCCACCCCGACCAGCCGGTTGGCGAAACGCTCCTCGAGAGCGGCGATCACATCGCGGACGAGCTCGTCGAAGCGCTCGGACCGGGTGAGGGAGACCGGCACCCGCACTTCACGACCGCCGATCAGGACCGACGGTGGCACCA